>PNJY01000031.1 GCA_013822125.1 Erythrobacter sp.
TTTCTTCGTGACAAGTCCGGCGCCATGCCCGTACTTGCCGGGGCGGAGCGAGCGCAAGGTCTTCACCGAGCTCAAGGGGCAGCATTCCGAACAGCTTAACGAGGCGCTGGGACGGATCGGTTTCCGCCGCAGCCAGACCGTTGCCTATCGTCCGAGCTGCCTTGACTGCCAGGCCTGCATTTCGGTGCGGGTAGTGGCGCCTGAATTCCGCCCCTCGGCGGCGCAGCGCCGCAACATCAAGGCCAATGACGATCTGGTGGTGACCGAATGCCGCCCATGGGCAACCGACGAACAGTTCGCGCTGTTGCAGCGGTATCTGGGCAGTCGCCATCCCGATGGCGGCATGGCGGCAATGGACGACATGGACTATGCGGACATGGTCGAACATACGCCGGTTTCGACCAGCCTCATCGAATACCGCGAACCCGGCCGCAACGGGGAGCTTGGCCGGCTGGTGGGCGCATGCCTGACCGATCGGCAGGGCGATGGGCTTTCGATGATCTACAGCTTCTACGATCCCGACCATCCGGGCCGCAGCGGCCTTGGCAACTATATCATTGCCGACCATATCCGCCGCGCCGCTGTGGAAGGCCTGCCTTATGTCTATCTGGGCTATTGGGTGCAGGGATCGCCAAGGATGCAGTACAAAGTGCGTTATCGCCCGCTCGAGCGGCTGACGCGCGAGGGTTGGGCCCGCATTCCCGATGACGAGCAGAGCGCCTTGATTGCCGACGCGGCGATGCAGCGCGAGCCCTTGCCCGCCGCCGCGAGCAAGGACGGCAAGCCTGCAAGTTTCGGCAAGATCTGATCTTCACCGACCCGAATAAAGCTGTGCTTCGGCCTGCCTGCGGCGGGTAAGGCCTTTCGACACGCGCCCGGCGGCCTTGTTCCAGCGGGCGAATTCCTTCACCGCGCCCGCGAAATCGCCCGCGATGTGCAAGCGGGTCAGCGTCGCCCGCACGATGGCCCCGGTGTTGTAGTGAAAACTGACAAGCGCGTCGAACTGCACCTGGCTGGTGGGAGCATCGCCGATCGCCCGCGCTACATGGGCGGCATAGCGCTCGAGATCGCGTTCGAGCCGGACGTTGCACTGGTCGGGGGTCCACACGGTTCCCGGTCCGATCACGCCGCCTTCCCACTTCCCGGTGCTGCCCCAACCAATCGTCCACGGCTTGCCACCCGATGCGGGATCGGGATAGGCTTCGACTAGTCCGTCGCTGCGCAGCGATGCACAGCCTTCGAATTGCTTGATCAGCGCGATGCCGACGGGGGAAATCCTACGCGATGGAGAACCTGGAACACCTGGAACACTGTCCTGGGAAAGATTTTCCGCCTGGTCGAGCGCGTCGTCGAGCGCATCGACTTCGGATTGCCGAAAGCCGCGCCCCACCAGGTCGCGGACGAGATCGAATACGATTTTACGGTTCATCGAATGTGCCTCTTCAACTGAGAAAAGAGGCTCAGCGATTAGGCACAGACGCCGCGAGTAGGAAAATGCTTTCCGGCTTTGGCGAGCGGCCTTCGCGGTTCAGTCCTGGTCGGCGGCGACCTGCCTATCGGTGGTCGATCGGCCCTTCGGATAGAGTGTCGCATAAAGCTCCTCAAGCGTCAGGCGGCCCGATTCAGGAGGGGGTGCGCAGTGGACGGGAACTTCCCAGTCGCCGATCGTCACCGGATAGGCGCCCAGGCGTTCGGGCTGCGGCACTGTGCCGGTTTCTAGCAGATCGACATCGGCGGCGGGGAGTTCGGACAATAGCGACACGTCGAAGTCCTGCGCGAATCTGAGGCCCAGTTCGTCACCCGCCGCCCAGATTACCTGCGTTGCCACAGCGCCTGCCGAACCGAGATCGAGCGCGAGCGACTTGCCGCGCTTGACCCGGATCATGTTGTCCATGTGCACCAGCGCGCCGGTCCGCGAGATGTTCCGCAGCCGCACCGGGCAGGTCTGGCCATCGAATTGCAGGCAGCCGAACCAGATCATGCCGTGGCGCATGGTCTGGCCGCGGCGCTCGACCCCGACGCGGCGGTCGATCCGTTCGCCCGAGGCGGTGAGCACGGTCCTGATGCTCTCGATGACATAGCCGACCACGCCGGCATCGCTCAGGATCTGCGTTTCATCCACGAATTCGAGCCCGATCCGGCGCCCGCGAATCCAGCGCACCGCGCAGCCGACAGGCTCACATTCGCCAAGGCTTACTGCGAGCATCTCTCCGATCAAGGCCGGTCGAGTGCATTCGATCTGAAGGCCGTTCGACGAGAAATTGACCACACGGACCCTGCTTGTTGCGTCACGCCAGGTAGCATTGGCAAATTCGTCAACGACGGGGTAACGGTCCTCGTTGCGGTGGTTGGTCTGGCGCTTGGTTTCGCGCGGGATCACCAGCCCGCCGCGCTTGCCCTGCCGGGCGCCTCGCTCGCCCTTTTCGGCCAGCGGTGAATCGACCTGCGGCACCGATCCGTCCTTCAATGCCTTGCGCAATTTATGCGTCTTCATTCGCGCCCTCCACCGATTGCAACCGGTTCACAGGCGGCCATAACACCAACTATTTATCCAAGCCTTAATGCAAAGGACGGTGGAGCAAATCCTGAAACCGCAAGGAAAAGGGCGCCCCGGTCTCCCGGTGGCGCCCCCTTTATCGCGTGAAACCGAGCGGCGATCAGCAGCTGTAATACATGTCGAATTCGACCGGGCAGGGGGTGGTTTCCATGCGCACCACCTCGTCCCACTTTATCTCCATGTAGGCATCGATCTGATCCTTGGAGAACACATCGCCTTTCAGCAGGAACTCATGATCGGCCGCCAGCGCTTCGAGCGCTTCGCGCAAGGATCCGCATACGGTCGGCACCTCGGCCAGTTCGGCCGGCGGCAGATCGTAAAGATTCTTGTCCATGGCTTCGCCCGGATGGATCTTGTTCTGAATGCCGTCGAGCCCGGCCATCAGTAGCGCCGAATAGGCGAGATAGGGGTTGGCCATGGCATCGGGGAAGCGGAACTCTACGCGCTTGGCCTTGTCGCCCGCGCCATAAGGGATGCGGCACGAGGCCGAACGATTGCGGGCCGAATAGGCCAGCAGCACCGGCGCTTCGAACCCCGGAACCAGCCGCTTGTAGCTGTTGGTGGTGGGGTTGGTGAAGGCGTTCAGGGCCTTGGCATGCTTGATCACGCCGCCGATGTAATAGAGGCAATTGAGCGAAAGGCCTGCGTACTCGTTGCCGGCAAAGGTCGGCTTGCCATTGGCCCAGATGGACATGTGCGTGTGCATGCCGCTGCCGTTGTCGGCCTTGATCGGTTTGGGCATGAAAGTGGCGGTCTTGCCATAGGCATGCGCCACCTGGTGCACGACATACTTGTAGATCTGCATGTTGTCCGCGGTTTCGACCAGCGTCGAATAGGTCAGGCCCAGTTCATGCTGTGCAGCCGCCACCTCGTGGTGGTGCTTGTCGCAGTTGAGGCCCATCTCGATCATGGTCGAAACCATTTCGCCGCGGATGTCGACTGCGCTGTCAACCGGCGCGACGGGGAAGTAACCTCCCTTTGCGCGGGGGCGGTGGCCCATGTTGCCGCCATCGTATTCCTTGCCGGTATTGGTCGGCAATTCGATATCGTCGATCGCGAAGCCCGAACCGGCATATCCGTCCTCGAAGCGGACGTCGTCGAACATGAAGAATTCGGCCTCGGGCCCGACGAAGACGGTGTCGCCGATGCTGCTCGACTTGAGATAGGCCTCGGCACGTTTGGCGGTCGAACGCGGATCACGCCCGTAAAGATCGCCGGTGGAGGGTTCGACGATATCGCAGAACAGGATCATCATCGGGGTCGCAGAAAATGGATCGATGTAGGTGCGGTCGAGATCGGGCTTGAGGATCATGTCCGATTCATTGATCGCCTTCCAGCCTTCGATCGAGGAGCCATCGAACATCAGCCCGTCTTCCAGCTCGTCCTCGCCCATGACGCCGGCCACCATGGTCAGGTGCTGCCACTTGCCCTTGGGATCGGTGAAGCGAAGATCGACCCACTCGATCTCGTTGTCCTTGATCTGTTTCAGGACTTCCTTGGCCTTGCTCATTTTCCGTTTGCCTCCAGCATCTATCGGTTGGTTTCGCCTGGCCCGACTACACGGCGGGTTGTTTGCGTGGTGTGTGTTTCTCGCGATCCTCCGGGGTCTGCCCCGTCAGAGCGCGTCGTCATCCCTTTCGCCTGTGCGAATGCGCAGCGCGCGCTCGATTGGCGATACGAAAATCTTGCCATCGCCGATTCGGCCGGTCTGCGCGGCGGCGGCAATCGCTTCAACCACGGCGTCGGCCATGGCATCGCTCACAACGACCTCGAGTTTGACCTTGGGCAGGAAATCGACGACATATTCCGCGCCGCGATAGAGCTCGGTATGGCCCTTCTGCCGCCCGAAACCCTTGGCTTCGGTGACAGTGATGCCCGAAGCGCCTACCTCGTGCAGCGCTTCCTTCACTTCATCGAGCTTGAACGGTTTGATGATCGCCTCGATCTTCTTCACTGCTGCCGGTTCCCTTGCACGTCTGGCTGGCAAATGCCCGGCTTGATGCCGCGCAGCGCCAGCTGGCCGGTTCCTTGTTTGTCAGTACAATCCAAGAATCGTGCCAATCCACCTGTATCATTCCGCAAGCGGGCAACTGGTTTTGTGCAGTTCGCTTGCGCCGCGGGCGTTGTTCATGAAACGAAATGATTCGGCAACCGACTGTGCACAAGAATCGCTCCCGTACTGCCTAATTTTTAGGCAGATCGTGAAATGTCGAGATTGAGCCCCGTAGCTTCAGGCAGGCCGCACATCAGGTTGAGGTTCTGGATCGCCGCGCCGCTCGCACCCTTGCCGAGATTGTCGAGCACAGCCACCAACCGGGCGTGATAGCCGCCCGCATTGCCGAAGACATGCAGCGTCATCGCATCGGAGGAAGGGGCACCCTGTTCGAGCAGAAGTTCACTGACGCCTCCTTCCCCGCAAACCGAGATAATGTCGGATCCGATGTAGAATTGGCTGAGCGCGTCACGCAACCGGTCGGCCGTTGGTTCGCCAGGCATTGCGCCGAGGTGCAGCGGCACTTCGACCACCATTCCGCGATAGGCCGGGACGACTGCAGGAGCGAAAATCACTCCGTGGACCAGCCCGGCGTGAACCTTCATCTCGGGGCGATGTTTGTGCGCCATGTCGTAACCATAGGCCCGGAACGCCGGTGCGCCTTCGGCCTCGAAGCGTTCAATCAGCGCCTTGCCGCCGCCCGAATAACCTGACACGGCATTGACCGTGTAGGGCCAGTCGGCGGGAAGCAGCCCCGCGCGCACCAGCGGCGCGACCAAGGCGAGAAAGCCGGTGGGGTAGCAGCCCGGGTTGGAAACCCGCGCGGAATTGGCAATGGCCTCGCGCCCGATCAGCTCGGGGAAACCATAGGTCCAGCCTGTGGCCACGCGGTGCGCGGAAGAGGCGTCGATGATCCGCACATTCGCATCTGCTGCCAGCGTCACGGCTTCGCGCGCGACTTCGTCGGGCAGGCACAGGATCGCGATATCGGCGGTGTGCAGCGCATCCTTGCGCGCACCCTCGCTCTTGCGCTGCGCCTCGTCGAGCACGATCAGCTCGAACTCGCTGCGGCCTGCCAGCCGCTCGCGGATTTCGAGGCCGGTGGTACCCGCCGCACCGTCGATGAAAATCCGGATCGCCATGTCCGCCCTGTCAGGCCGAGATGGGGGCGAGGCTGTCGGCCTTGACATAGCCCGACGGCCCCTTTGGGCCGAGGCAGCCCCACACCCAACTGCCGGCCGTGTCGAGCACTTCGAATCCGGTTCCGCCTGCCAGCGTTGCCAGGACGTCGCTGCCCTCGCGCGGTGCGGCATGCAGCGCTGCACCTTGATCGGCCACGAGCGCGGGATGCGGAATGACATAGTGCGCAGCCAGATAGGTTCCCGCCAGCGCGATATGCGCCAGGTCGCCGCGCAGCGGCAGCGTGCCGGGCGCAGGGCGCACGACCGGTCCGGCCAACCGCAGCGGACCTTGTGGAACCTGATAAGTCGTCTCGCCGCTCACGTGCGCGTTTGCCCTGTCATCCAACCTTAGGTAGCGCGCGCGCTTATACTGCCAATGCCTTTACGGCAAGTTTCCCCCGCAAACCTGTCAAACTGCTCCATAGCGCCCGCGCAGCATGTGGTAGCTGGCGCGCAGGCCATAGGCGGCTCCGCCCTTGGGGCGGCCGGGCTTGGCCGAAGGACACCAGGCGAAGGTGTCGAAGTGCGCCCAGTCGAGATTCTCGCCGACGAAGCGGTCAAGGAACAGCCCGGCGACGCTCGCCCCCGCAAACCCGTTGGCGGGCGAATTGTTGAGATCGGCAATGTCGGACTTGAGCCATTCGCGATAGGCATCGGGCAGGGGCAGCCGCCACACCTCGTCGTCGCAGCTCCTGCCCGCCTCAATTAGCGCATGGGCCGTCTCGTCGCTGCGCGCAATCAGCGCGGGCAGATCGGGCCCTAGCGCGACGCGCGCAGCCCCCGTCAGCGTTGCGAAATCGAGGATGAGCTCAGGCTTTTCCTCGCTCGCTCGCGCCAGGGCGTCGCCCAGAACCAGCCGACCCTCGGCATCGGTGTTGGCGATCTCGACGCTCAGGCCCTTGCGCGACTTGAGCACATCGCCGGGGCGCAGGGCATTGCCCGAAATCGCGTTCTCGACTGCAGGGACATAGAGGCGCAACTGCACCGGCAGGCCCGCGCGCATTACCAGCCCGGCCAGCGCGATGGCATGCGCCGCGCCGCCCATGTCCTTCTTCATCAGCAGCATGCCGCTCGCCGATTTGATGTCGAGCCCGCCCGAATCGAAGCACACGCCCTTGCCGACGATCGCGACCACCGGATTGCCCGCCTTGCCCCAGGCAAGCTCGATCATGCGCGGCGCATGTTCGCGTGCGGCGGCGCGGCCAACTGCGTGAACCATCGGATATTCGCGTTCCAGCACATCGCCTCTGGTCACGGAGAGCTTTGCGCCATGCGCCTTGGCCAGCCTTTCGCATTCGGCCTCAAGCCGGGCCGGGCCCATATCCTCGGCCGGCGTGTTCACCAGATCGCGCACCAGCATTTCGGCGGCGGCCAGAGCCAGCGCATCGTCGATCGCCTTGGCTTCCTTGGTCAGAAGCACGCGTGGCCCTTCGGCATTCTCGTCATCGCGATAGCGCGCGAAGCGATATTGCGCGCATTGCCAGCCATGCATCGCCGCGCCGGGATCGCCATTCGCGCAGCGATAGGTGCCTGTTGGGAGCCTTTCCGCAAGGCTGGCAAGGCACCAGCTCGAAAGCTGGCCGGGATTGGCAACCCCGCCCACGGCAAACCAGCCGTCGCCATCGGGAACGATCGCGGTCTTGCCTGCGCCGCCATCGAACCGCTGAGCGGCAAGCGCGGCGCGCTGGCCTGCGGAAAGCCCCTTGGCCCAGGCTTCGTAGCCTCCCTTGTCGACGAGGTGGACCGCGATGGCAGCCTGCCCGCGATCGGGTTGGATCAGGTCTGATTTCTTGCTCATGCGCGGTCAATAGCCACGGCACGGCGCTTGTCACTCGCAATTTTGCCAATCCCTCGCTAAGTGGGGGGCATGAACCAGTATCAGATCATCGAAGGCGATCAGACCGTTTATCGTGACGGAACGATCAAGCTGCACGGGCCCGCGGGCTTTGAAGGGATGCGCAAGGCAGGGCGGCTGGCCGCCGAAATTCTTGACGAATTGACCGCTTTCGTCCGCCCCGGCGTCACCACCGGCGCGATTGACGACAAGGTGCGCGAGATGACGCTCGACGCTGGCGCGGTGCCGGCGACGCTAGGCTATCGCGGCTATGCACACAGCTGCTGCACATCGATCAACCATGTGATCTGCCACGGCATCCCGGGCGACAAGGCGCTGAAGGAAGGCGATATCGTCAATGTCGATGTCACCCCGCTCGTCGATGGCTGGCATGGCGATACCAGCCGGATGTTTTTTGCAGGCGAGCCCTCGCTCAAGGCGAGGAAGCTGGTCGATGTCACCTATGAATGCCTGATGCTGGGGATCGAGGCGGCGTCAAGGCCCGGCGCGCGGCTGGGCGACATCGGTGCCGCAATCGAGGCGCACGCCAACCAGTTCCGCTATGGCGTGGTGCGCGAATTCTGCGGGCACGGGGTGGGGCGATTGTTCCACGATGCGCCCGAAGTGGTGCATGCGGCGAAAGCGGGAACCGGGCCGGAATTGAAGCCGGGCATGTTCTTCACCATCGAGCCGATGATCAATGCGGGCAAACCCTGGGGCAAGGTGCTGGGCGACGGATGGACCGCGGTGACGCGCGACAAATCCTTGAGCGCGCAGTTCGAACACTCGATCGGCATTACCGAGAACGGGGTGGAGATCTTCACCAAGAGCCCCAAGGGGCTGGACAAGCCGCCTTATTAGTTGGGCCTCAAGCGCCGGCGCTCGCATCTGCTCGCTTGGCTTTCCTCGCTCATGCGACCTTGCGGTCGCGTCGCTGCGGGCGGCCGGTCGGCCTTGCGGCGCTTCGCGCCGTCTTGATCGTTTCCCATAGGTCAACCCTCTCTCCCCGCCCTGATCGCAGCGCCCGCAGCGAACGGGGCAATCGCCACCAGCGCAAGGCTGATCGCCCCGGCAAAGCCTACGCTTGCCGCATCGCCCCTCGCCAGCGCACCCGCGCCGAAGATCAGGATCGGCAGGCTGAGCGGGATCAGCAGTAGGCCAGCCAGCGCCGCACCCGCACGCAGCGAAGCGGTTAGCGCGGCGATCATCAGGCCCACTGCGGCCAGCCCCGGCGTCCCCGCCAACAGGCCCAGCAACAACAGATCGAACGTCTGCCCTTCAAGGTTGAGCAGTGCCGCCGCCGGAAACGCCGCCAGGATCAGCGGCGGGCCAAAGCTCAGCCAGTGGGCGAAAAGCCGCACCGCCATCGCGCTTTCCTCGGCCACACCGCGCAAGCGAAGTTGGTCGAACACGCCCAGCTCGATATCGCGCGCCATCAGCCGGTCGAGCGGCAGGATCGCCGCCAGCAAGGCCGCAATCCACACCACTCCGCCGCCGGTGCGCGCGAGCAGCGTGGGGTCAGGCCCCACGGCGAAGGGATAGAGCATCGCCACCGCCAGGAAGAACAGCAGTGGCAGCGCCGCCCCGCCCGATCCGGCAAAGGGGAAGAATTGCGCAAGGTCGCGCCGCAGCAGCGCGGCGATCATAAGTCTCCTCCCCCTTGGGGGGGAGGTTGGATGGGGGTGTTCGACGCAGCAATGTCGCGCGGTACGGCCCCGCCGTTCCCCCACCCCTCGATCCCCTCCCCGTCGGGGAGGGGTGGAACGAATTGTTCAATCGCCAGAGTTTGCAAACCTTCCAGCGCGAACGGTTGGTGCGAAGCGATCACGGCAATGCCGCCTGAGGCAGTGTGTTCGCCCACCAGACCGATCACCAGACCTTGCGAGGCTTCATCGAGCCCGCTCAGCGGCTCATCGAGCAGCCAGATCTGCGCGCGCTGGCCGATGACGCGCGCCATCGTTGCGCGCTTGCGCTGCCCGGTCGAAAGATAGCGCACCGGCACGTCGAGCAGATCGCCAAGCGCAAGCTGCGCCGCGATTTCGCCATCATCCTGCGTGCCGTCGATCCGCGACCAGAAGCTGAGCGCGCGGCCCAGCGGCATGTTCAGATCAAGCGCGGGGCGCTCATCCATCAATGCGATTGCCCCATCGGTCGCCACGCTTCCGGCATAGGGCCGCAGCAGACCAGCCAGCAGCCGCAGCAGGCTCGACTTGCCAACGCCATTGGCACCGGTGATGTGCAGCGCTGCGCCGCCGCCGAGCGACAACGACAACTCGCGAAACAGCACGCGATCGCCTCTACGGCAGGCGAGGTCGGTGGTGGTCAGGCGTCCTTGCATGGCAGCTTGCATGGTTTCGGGCGTTAGGCGAAAGGACATCGCCTAACAAGGAGATGCGCCATGCCCGTACCCAAGCTGACCGATGTCGAGCGCGATGCGCTGCTCGCCGCGTATCCCGATTGGACGCTGGCCCGCGAGGGCAGGGCAATCGAGCGCAAGTTCAAATTTGCCGATTTCAGCGAGGCATGGGGCTTCATGTGCCGCGTGGCGCTGCTGGCGGAGGCGCACGATCACCATCCCGAATGGTTCAACGTTTACAACCGGGTGGAGATCACGCTGACCACGCATGATGCAGATGGGCTATCGGAGCGCGATGCGGTGATGGCCGCGGCAATAGAACGCCTGCTGTAATGTGCTCTACTGCCCCAGCGGCTTGCTGCTCGCCTTGGCCTGCGCCCGCAGGCGCCCGGGCATCCAGCGCTTGGCGAAATTGAGCTTCCGGGCGGTCTTGCCGACCAGATAGTGCAGGTCCTGGCCGTGCACCGCATCCCAGGCGGTCTTGGCCACTTCCTCGACAGGGGTGATCTCCAGCCCGGCCTGTTTGACCCGGTCGCGGATGACCTCGTTCGAGCCGCGCCGCCCAGTGCCGTCGAGCAGCGGCGTGTCGATGAACGAGGGGCAGATCGAGGCGACCTTGATCCCGTCAGCAGCCCATTCGGCATCGAGGCTTTCGGCAATCCCACGTACGCCGAATTTGGTGGCGCAATAGACGCTCATCCCCGCGCCGCCCATGATCCCTGCGGCACTGGCGGTGTTGATCAGCGCAGAACCAGGTGCGGTTTTCATCAGGTGCGGATGCGCGGCTTGTGCGCCGTAAAGCACGCCTTTGAGATTGATATCGAGGCAGCGGTCGATCTCTTCCTTCTCCATACTGACGAGGTCGCCGCCCGCCGCAATCCCGGCATTGTTGACCACCACGTCGATCCTCCCGCCAGCGGCGGTGGAAAAGGCTTCGAGCGCGACGTCCCAGGCGGCGCGGTCGCGCACGTCGAGCCGGTGCGAATATTTGAACCCGCCTTCGATCAGGCCGAGCGTGTCCTGCATTCCCTGTTCGTTGATGTCCGCCACGCCGACGAACCATCCGCGTTCGGCGAAATAGAGCGCCACCGCGCGCCCGATGCCCGATCCACCACCGGTGATGAAGATTGACCTGCGTTCGCTCACTGTCTTGACGCTCCCAAATACAAACCGTGCGGGGTTTGTATCCCCGCGCGGCCTGTTTGTCAGCTATTGACAAGGATGTCAGCTGCCAAGTGAATCCTTGAGGCCCATGACATGTTCGGCGCCCTCGACGATCTGCGCGCTCGAAGGCTTCAGGTCACTGCCAAGCGGTTCGGCGCGACCGCCCAGACAGGTGGCGAGGAAATTCTCGGCAATGCCGAAGAACGCGATGTTGTTCGTCGGCTTGGCAAAGCCATGGCCCTCGTCGGGATAGAGGACGTAAGTGACGGGGATATCCGCCTGTTTCATCGCGTCAACGATCTGGTCGCTTTCGGCCTGCTTGACGCGCGGATCGTTCGCGCCCTGAGCGATCAGTAGCGGCTTGACGATCCGGTCGGCCTTGTAAAGCGGGCTTGCCGCTCTCAGCAGCGCCAGCCCTTCCTCGGTATTGGGATCGCCCATGCGTGAATGGAACAGCTTGACCAGCGGGGTCCAGTAAGGCGGGATGGTGGCAAGCAGCGTTTCGAGGTTCGATGGGCCGACGATATCCACCCCGCAGGCGAATTTTTCGGGCGTAAAGGTTAGGCCCGCCAGCGTGGCATAGCCGCCATAGGACCCACCCATGATCGCGACCTGATCGGCCCCGGTGATACCATGCCCCACTGCCCAGTCGACCGCGTCGATCAGGTCGTCGTGCATCTTGAGACCCCATTGCAGGTTACCCGCGTTGATGAAATCCTTGCCGAAGCCGGTCGAGCCGCGGAAATTGGTCGAAAGCACCGCGTATCCGCGATTGGCGAGCAATTGGTGGAGCGAATTGAAGCCATAGTCATCGCGCGCCCATGGGCCGCCATGAACCAGCAGTACCATCGGCACCGGCGCATCCGGTACGCCGTTTCCATCGGCATCACTGCCCGGCGGCAGGGTGAGGTAGGACGGCAGCGTCAGCCCGTCGCGGCTGGGGATTTCGACCGGGTGCATGGCCTGGAGCGGTGCGCCTTCGAGCTGAGGCCGGGAGACGTAGAACGGGGTGAGCGACTGTGCCTTGCGATCGTAGATGAAGGTGCGGGTGGGGGCGGTCAGCGGATCGTTCCAGACGATCCACTTGGTGTCGTCCTCGGTCCGCGCCTGGACCCCGAATTCTCCTTTGAGCTGTGTCGCCAGCCATTCGAGCGAGGCTCCGATTTGCGGGTCAATCGCGGTCCATTCGGTTTTCAGGTAATTGACCGAATATGCTTCGATCACGCCGGTCGTGGGGTTGCGGAGAGTACCGTCGATATCGGCCTTGTCGCTCTCGGCGATGAGCGCGCGGGCGCCGGTGGCAACGTCTTCAGCATATAACGCTGCTGTGTTGCGGCCGCGGCTGTCGAGCCAGTAGAGCGTCGAGCCGTCGTTGGTGTAACCGGCCGGATTGGTGGTGAGCGAATCCTCCATCGCCGTGCTGCTGAACGGTGCTGCTTCGACCTTTCCGTCGATGACGCGGAAATAGTCGGTCCCGCCCGATTCGTTCTGGCGCAATGCGAGGCGCAGTTTCAGGCTGTCATCTGCCAGCATTTGAACGAAGCCCTCGTTCTCGAACACCAGCTTGAGTTCGCCGGTGTTGAGATCGAGCAGATGCACGTCGTGGAACTGCGGATTGCGGTTGTTGAGTCCGACCAGGATCTTGTCGCGGATCGATTGCGAGCCGCCGACCAGCAACACTCGGGTGTTTTCGAACGGGGTCAGCAGGCGCTCCTCGCCGCTGGAGACATTGATGCCATAGAGCAGGAAATTCTCGTCCCCGCCCTTGTCCTGGATGTAAAGCACGCTCTGCGAATCCGGTGCCCAGAAATACTGGCGGATCGGCCGGTCGGTCGATGCGGTCATGGCCCTGGAAGCGCTCGGATCATCGACAGGTGCGATCCAGATGTTGAGCACGCCGTCCTTGGGTGCGAGCCAGCTCAGCCATTTGCCGTCGGGGCTGATCTCGCCGCCGGCGCGGGTGGGATTGCCAAACAGCGCCTGGCGCGAAATCAGCGGGGCGGATTGTGCTTCAGTCATGGATGCTCCGGATTGGAGGTGATGGTCAGCCAGCGCTGCGCCTGGCAGCGCCAGCGCGCCGGCGGCCAGCATGAGCGCCGCCTTGGCATGCGAACAGGTGAATGAAACGTTCATTCGATTGCCCTTTCGAAAGGTGTATTACTTACATAATACGCAAAGTCGTCCCAAAGGCAAGAGCTTGACCGCCTTGAGGCGTTCACATGGCGGGATTGGCGTAAAAGTGCCAGGTGAAGATCGCCATTGCGCCGCGGTGCGGGCGCCAGCGTTCGGCCAGTTCCCGGGTCGGTTTTTCGGCGGGTCGTTCGGTAAGGTCAAGCAGGCGCTTGACGCCTTCCTGCACAGCCAGATCGCCAGCGGGCCAGATATCCGGCCGCCCTTCGGCGAACAGCAGGTATATTTCGGCGGACCAGCGCCCGATGCCCTTGATCCGCGTCAGTTCGGCGATCGCTTCCTCGTCATCGGCTGGCAGGTTGTCGAAATCCAGTTCGCCGCCGGCCACCAGCTCGCACAGCGAGCGGACATAGCCCTGCTTCTGCCGCGAAAGTCCGCAGGCGCGCAGCGCGTCGAAATCGCGCGTAAGCAGTTCGTGCGGAGCCATTTCCTCGCCCAGTTCGGCTTCCAGCCTGTTCCAGACGCTGGCCGCCGCCGCTACCGAAACCTGCTGTCCGACAATGGTGCGCAGCAGCGTGCGATAGCCGCGCGGCCTGATCCGTTCTTCGGGATAGCCCACCCGATCGAGCGCCTGCGCAATGCGGGTGTCCTCTCCTGCGAGCGAATCGAGGCCGCTGCGCAATGCTCTATTGCTCAATCCCACAGGATTTCCCTTGCTTGCAAATTGTCATGCGACCGCTTAGCAGCCGCCGCGAATGCTAGATATGCGGCCTTGTCCGGCGCTGCTCAAGAAGGAAAGCAGAAGAGATGCCCAAGCTGATCGTTGTCAACCGGAATGGAGATGAGGCGGTCGTGGAAGTCGAAAGCGGCCTGACGGTGATGGAAGCCATCCGCGACAACGGCTTCGACGAATTGCTGGCGCTGTGTGGCGGATGTTGTTCGTGCGCAACCTGCCACGTCCACGTCGATCCGGCTTTTCTCGATCAGCTTCCCACGATGAGCGAGGACGAGGACGACCTGCTAGAAAGTTCGGACCATCGCGCACCCAATTCGCGGCTTTCCTGCCAGCTTCCGTTTACCGATCAGCTCGATGGGCTAAAAGTGACTATTGCCCCTGAAGATTGATCTTCATTGCGGGCGGCAGCACTAAGCCCTAACTACGTTCAAATGAATATCACCCGGCCATTTGCCAGCACGCTTGACCTGATCGGCAACACACCCCTTGTCCTGCTTTCCAAGCCGAGCGAGGCGGCTGGTTGCGAAATCTGGGGCAAGTGCGAATTCGCCAATCCCGGATCGTCGGTCAAGGATCGGGCGGCGCTCTACATCATCCGCGATGCGGAGCAGCGCGGCGAGCTGAAGCCGGGCGGCACGGTGGTTGAAGGTACGGCGGGCAATACCGGGATCGGGATTGCGCTGGTCGCCAATGCGCTTGGCTACAAGACAGTGATCGTGATGCCCGACAACCAGTCCAAGGAAAAGATGGATACCTTGCGCGCACTCGGCGCCGAGCTGGTGCTGGTTCCGCCTACAAAATTCGCCAATCCTGGGCACTTCGTGCACACATCGCGCCGCCTGGCCGAGGAGACCCCGGGCGCGGTCTGGGCCAACCAGTTTGACAATATCGCCAACCGCAAGGCGCATATCGAAGGCACTGCGCCAGAACTGTGGGAGCAGCTCGAAGGCCGGATCGACGGCTTCACCTGCACGGCGGGCACCGGGGGAACGATCGCCGGTGTGGGTATGGGCCTCAAGGCGCTCGACGAGAACGTCCGTATCGCGCTCACAGATCCGCACGGCGCGGCGCTTTACAACTATTATGCCCATGGCGAGCTCAAGGCGGAAGGCTCCTCGGTCGCTGAAGGGATCGGGCAGGGGCGGATCACTGCCAACCTAGACGGCGCGCCGATCGACACGCAGTTCCGCATCTCCGACGAGGAAGGGCTGCATTGGGTCGCGCGGCTGCTCAAGGAAGAAGGGCTGTGCCTGGGCCTTTCGTCGGGCATCAACGTGGCGGGCGCGATTGCGCTGGGCAGGCAGTTCGTGGCGGAAGGGCGCAAGAACGTGCGGGTCGCGACGATCCTGTGTGACACAGGCTTCCGCTATCTCTCGACGCTCTACAATGCCGATTGGCTACGGTCGAAGGACTTGCCGGTGTTTCCTTGGCTCGGCGATGCAACCGGCAGGAGCGATTGATCGCTATGGACCAGCCTGATCCGCAGGACGCTGCGCAGCCCGAACCACCCACAGACCGCAGGCGGGCGGAAGTGGTCCACCGCCTGCAAATCGGGCTTTCAGGGCTGGCGGCGATGATCCTGCTGGTGGGGCTTGCCAACATCATCCAGGATCGGGCGCGGATCGAAGATTCCAAGACCGTTCCCGAGGCGGCGGTTGCGGCCGACGCCGGGCTCCCGCCCCCTAAGCCCGACCCGCTGGCCGATGCGGGCATCGTGCCCGACCTGCCGGCCGAACCGGCAACGCAAGGTGACCGGAAGCCATCGGGCGGGGCGAATGAGCCGAAAACTCCCTAAAACCGTTCTGCCGCTGGCTGCGCTGCTGCTGGTCGGCGCGCTGGGATGGCTGTGGTTTGCGCAGCCGGCGCCGGGATCCCGTCCGCAGGTGGCGATCATGACCAGCCTGCCGATCTATTGGAGCGAAGGGGCCGATGTGGCGCTGATCGCTTCGGGGCAGGGCGAAATGCCTTGGGTTCGCGGCGCGCTCGAAGCGCGATATCGGCTCAAGCCGGTCGATACGCTTGGTGCTGGCGACGGGCGCGATCCGCTGGCCGGGATCGAGCGGTTGATGGTGGTACAGCCGCGCGCGCTCAGCCCACAGGACAATCTCGTGCTGGACCGGTGGGTCATGGCCGGGGGGCACTTGTTCATGGTGCTCGACCCTCTGCTCACCGGACAATATTCGGTACCGCTCGGCGACCCCCGCCATCCGGTAGCCGTAGGCCTGATCCCGCCGGTGATCGAACGCTGGGGGATGGAGCTTCGCTTTGACGAGACCCAGCCTTTTGCTGTCAGCGATGTCGATGTCGCTGGAATTGCCATTCCGGTAGCCATGGCCGGAGAAATCCATCCGCTGCCCGGCTCTGGCAATGGCTGCCGGATCGATGCGAGCCGCATCCTGGCAACATGTACGCGCGGCAGAGGGCGGATCACGATTCTGGCCGATGCGGCCCTGTTCGAGTTTCCCGAGAGCGAGCGCGATCACCGTGACGCGCTGATGCAGCTGATGGTGCGCGCATTCGAATAGGGCTTGCTTCCCAGGGTCCAAGTGCCGGGGATTTTACGGGAATTGCGAGTCGTTTCTCCGCGCTTCGCGAATTGTCGTCCGGTTTTCCGCGATTTGACCGCCGATTCTCGCAAATCGACTATGGTTTTCAACAGCACTGGCTGAAAAATAAACGTTACATATCAATATTATATACTTCTATCCCGTGAAATCCCGCAAAAACCCCTTTTATCCCTCAATCGCCCGCGATATGACCGTATTCCATCGGACAAGCCGTTTTCTGCTGCGCCTCGCCTTCGTGAGGTCAGTCGCCCGCTCTTGCGCGCGGGCGAAGGCGGGGAAGGCATGTCTGCTTTGTATCTCAAGGGGGGAGATGGCAGCGTGTCGTTTGCAGGGTATAGCGGACAGGCCTATTCGCCGGCTGGCGATAAGAACCGCTTTGTCCTGCCACCCCTGTTCCGCAAGGCTGTAAAGGATTCGAGCGGGGGCCGGACGCTTTGCCTGGCCAAGCACGATCGCTGGAATTGCCTGGTCGGCTTCGGCCTGTCACGCAAGCAGGAGCTCGAGCAGCAGCTTGACCGCGAGGAAGACAAGGCACTCCAGCTCGGGCGTGACTTCGATCGCGACCTCAGGGCCATGCAACTGTTCGGATTTGTCGAATTGCCCTTTGACGAGAGCGGTCGCTTCGTCATGCCCGATCACCTGCGCACACTCGGCCGGGTCGAGAGCGGACTCTATTTTCAGGGTGCCGGGCGGTTTTTCACTATCTGGAACCCGGACGAATTGGCGCACATGGGCGCCGAGTGGGAAAGCGCGCAGGCCGCCTGTGCCAACCTGGTTGCCGAAGGCCATGGAAAAGCGAAGGACAGATGAGCGGCCCCACCCCTCAGTCCGCAGCCGCGCTTCTGCACATTCCGGTGCTGCTCGACGAAGTCGTTGCGGCGCTGGACCCGAAAGAAGGCGATATCATCGTCGACGCCACGTTCGGTGCCGGCGGCTACACCCGTGCGCTGCTCGATTGCGGCGCGACCGTCCATGCTTTCGATCGCGATCCAAACGCGATCAGCGAAGGCCGCGGATGGGCAGAGGCGCGTCTTACCCCTCCACGCCTTGTGCTCCATCCGCGGCGCTTTTCGGAAATGGTCGAAGCGCTTGCCGAAGTGGGGATTGCCCGGGTCGATGGGATCGCCATGGATATCGGCGTCTCCTCGATGCAGCTCGACCAGCCCGGGCGCGGCTTTGCATTTTCGGCTGAGGGTCCGCTCGACATGCGCATGAGCCAGGAAGGCGAAAGTGCGGCGGATTTCCTCAATACTGCGGGTGAGGGCACGATCGCCGACGTGCTTTACCAGTATGGGGAGGAACGCCAGTCGCGCCGCGTCGCCCGCGCCATCGTGGCCGCGCGCCCGCTCAAGACCACAGGCGATCTGGCACGGGTGGTGCGCAAGGCGTTGGGCCACAAGCCGGGCGACAAGAAAGACCCGGCAACCCGCAGTTTCCAGGCGATCCGCATCCATGTGAATGCCGAGCTCGACGAACTGCGCAACGGACTTGTTGCGGCTGAACACCTGCTGCGTGCTGGTGGCAGGTTGGCAGTCGTGTGCTTCCACAGCCTCGAGGACAGGATCGTGAAGCAGTTCCTGCGCGAAGCCTCGGGACAGGTCGCCAGCGGGTCGCGCCACCTGCCGCAGCGGGCCATGCCCGTGGCGCTGTTCGAACATGTTTCGCGTGCCATCCGGCCTTCGCCGCAGGAGATCGCCCGCAATCCTCGCGCGCGCTCGTCCACGCTCAGGTCCGCTACGCGAACCGCAGTGCCTGCCCGAAAGGATGCCGCATGATGGTTTCCCGGTCACGAGTGCATCAACTGGGCTGGATGGTCGTGCTGGCCGTGTGCCTCGGGTTGTTCCTTGCGTTGAGTTTCCGCGTCCATGCGGTCAACAGCGAGGTGCAGCTGGCCGAACGCGAGCTCATCAAGCTGAGACGAGAGACGCTCATGCTAGAAACCGAGTTCGAGGCGCGGGCGAACCAGCGCCAGTTGGCCGAATGGAATACGGTCGAATTCGGCTATCAGGCTCCGCGGGCTGACCAGTACCTTGCCGGCGAACGCCAGCTCGCCGCCCTCGGCATGCCCAGTCTGCCGGGCGCCCCGAGCCCGATCCGCGTCGCCCGGTTGACGATCGAGGATCCGGCCTCGCCGCCGCAGGGGGAACGCGAAATGGTTTCTCCGCTCACCGGCAGGCCGGTCGAATTCACCGTGGCCCGCCATCAGGCATCGAACGATTTTACCGGCGCCTTTGGAGATTTCCTGGCGGACGCCTCACCCGTGCGCACGGCTCTGGCAGCCGAGGTTGCTGAATGAACGCGCTTGCGGCCAGCACGGCCATTGCAACAGGCAGGGTCAGGCTGGTCACGCTCAGACGGCAGTGTCTGAGCACAGCGCGGCTGCGCTTGCTGTGGGTCGCGCTGGTCTTTGCGCTGGTCGCGTTGGTGGCGGTGCTGCGCATTCTCTACCTGGGCGTGGCTGATCGCACGGTTGCCTCGACCTCGCTCGAAGATGCGCTGTTGCCGCCCCGGGGAGAGATCACAGATCGCAACGGCCAAACGCTGGCCCGCGCATTTCCCGCTTATGCGCTGTGGTTCAATCCCGATGCGCTTGGCGATGACGGTTCGCCGTTGATCCGCAGCGCGCAGCAGGTCGCCACACAATTAAAGGCTATCTTTCCCGATCTTGACGAGGCCGGTACGGCGAAGCGCCTGGCTTCTGGCAAGGCGGGGTATCTGCGGCGGCGCGTGCTTCCCGAAGATGCCAACAAGGTCCAGGCACTGGGCGAACTGGCGCTGGAAATGCCGCGCGAAAACGATCGCCATTATCCGCAGGGCCCGATGGGCGCGCATGTGCTGGGCTATGTCGCGGCGGATGGACATGGCCGGGTCGGGATGGAGCAGGTGCTCGACGCGCAATTGCGCGATCCTGCGCGGCGGGGGCAGCCTTCTGCGCTCTCGATCGACCTGCGGGTGCAGGGTGCGCTCGAGGATGAACTGCGCCGCGGGATGATGCTGGTCAACGCGGTTGGCGCGGCCGGGCTGGTGCTCGACGTTGACACCGGCGAGGTGCTGGCGCTTGCCTCATTGCCCGAATTCGATCCCAACCGGATTGACGCCGAAGGTGAAAGCCGCATGTTCAACCGTGTCACCAACCAGGTTTACGAACTGGGATCGACCTTCAAGCCGTTGACAATTGCGGCGGCGATCGATGCGGGCGTGGTGCGCGATTACGGCAAGCAATGGAATGCCGAGCCGATCCAGGTCGGCCGGTTCACAATCAAGGACCTTCACCCACTCGGATCGTCGCTCACTGTCCCGCAAGCTCTCATCCATTCTTCGAATGCGGTGACAGCGCGGGTGGCCGACGAACTGGGGCCGGAACGCCTGCGACGCACCATGATCGACCTGGGCATGCACGAGCGCCCCTATATCGAACTGCCCGCGCGCGGCCATCCAATCTGGCCGGGCGGCAAGTGGGCGCGGCTGACAAATATGACCGTCAGTTATGGCCATGGCATCGCCGTCACTCCGTTGCACCTTGCCAGCGCCTATGCCGCGATGGTCAACGGCGGGATTTGGCGCCCGGCGACCATGCACCGGATCAAGCCGGGCCAGGCGCCGCGCGGCCGCCGCGTTTTCAAGGCGTCGACTTCCTCGCGCATGCGCCAGCTTCTGCGTATGATCGCGATGTATGGTACCGGGCGCAACGCCAATGCCTCTGGCTACCGGGTGGGGGGCAAGACCGGTTCGGCGGAAAAGCCTGGATCGGGCGGTTACAGCCGCACTTCGGTGGTTTCGACCTTTGTTGCCGCTTTTCCGATGGACCGTCCGCGCTATGTGGTGATCGCCATGCTCGATGAACCCCGCGGTACACTTGCCAGCTCATACCAGCGCACAGCGGCCTGGAACGCTGCCCCGATCGTCGGCCGCCTGATCCCGCGCATCGGCCCGATTCTGGGCGTGCAGCCCGATATGACCCGCGATGTCGACATCAGCGACCTTATTCCGCTGGTTCCCGAGGCGCAGCCCAAGGTGGAGCCGGAGACATGAAGCTTGGCAGGCTGGCCGAGCAGGCGGGAATTGCCCTGAGCGACGGTCAGGAAATAACCGTAACCGGTTTCGCCATCGATCATCGTAAGGTCGCGCCGGGAACAGTGTTCGGGGCGTTTCGCGGCACGAGCTTCAACGCCGAAACGGTCATCCCCGAGGCGATCAGGGCCGGGGCGGTGGCGGTGGTCGCGCGAGGCGGAGTTCCGGTCGATGGCGCTGTGCACATAGCAGCCGACGAACCGCGCAGAACCTTCGCCCGGCTGGCGGCAGGGTTCTTTTCCCCGGTGCCCGAACATGTCGTGGCGGTAACGGGCACCAACGGCAAGACCTCGACCGTCGAGATGACCCGCCAGATATGGCGCATGTGCGGCGAACGCGCTGCCTCGATCGGAACGCTGGGCGTCACCACGCCTGACGGCAGCGTTTCGACCGGGCTCACCACGCCCGATGTGGTCACCTTTCTCGCCAACATGAGCGGCCTCGCGCGCGAGGGGGTGACGCATGTCGCCTATGAGGCATCCAGCCACGGGCTGGCACAATACCGCAACGAAGGTCTGGCGGTCGAGGCCGCCGGCTTCACCAACCTCAGCCGCGACCATCTCGATTATCACAGGGATATGGACGAGTATTTCGCAGCCAAGATGCGGCTGTTCGACGAGGTGGTCGCCCCTGGCGCGGCAGCAGTGATCTGGTGCGGCGAGAAGGAGGACAACTGGACCCGGCGGGCCATCGGCCACGCGCGGACGCACGGGCTGCGCTTGGTGACGGTGGGAGAAAGCGGGGAGACGATTCGCCTGGTTGCACGTCAGCCGACGCAACTGGGGCAGGAGCTCGATCTGGAGTTCGGGGGCACTGTGCGCAGGGTCAACCTGCCGTTGATCGGTGCCTATCAGGCCGCCAATGCGCTGGTCGCGGCGGGACTTGCCATCGTCACCGGCAGCGATCCGTCGGCGGTATTCGATGCGGTCGGACGGTTGCAGCCAGTGCGCGGGCGGCTAGAACGCGCGGTCATCAGCGCGCAAGGTGCGCCGGTCTATGTCGATTACGCGCACACACCCGATGCGATAGCGGCAGCCATTGCGGCGCTGCGCCCGCATGTCAGCGGCCGGTTGATATGCGTGTTCGGAGCAGGTGGCGATCGCGATCAGGGCAAGCGGGCGCCGATGGGAGAAATTGCATCGCGCATGGCCGACAGCGTGATCGTGACCGATGACAATCCGCGCGGCGAAGACCCGGCGGCGATCCGTCGCGAGGTGCTGAAGGGTGCGGGCACGAATGCCCGTGAAATCGGCGACCGGCGCGCCGCGATCATGACGGCAATCAGCGAGGCGGGACGCGACGATATCGTGCTGATCGCAGGCAAGGGCCACGAAAAGGGCCAGATTATTGGAACGGGAGAGAACATGCGGGTTTTGCCTTTCGACGATGTGGAAGTTGCGCGCGAATGCGCGGCTCTGGCAGGCGGGCAGATCGCCGGGGGTGCGCAGTGAGCGGGCGCGCAGTCCTTCGCCAATGGCCCGAGCCGACGCGCGGCAACCCCGGCCTTGCGCTGTGGGACTCGCGCGATATCGCGGCGGCGTCGGGCGGCATGGCCAGCCACGAATTTCAGTGTTCGGGCATCGAGATGGATTCGCGTGACGTGCGCGAGGGGGACCTGTTCGTCGCCCTGAAGGGTGAGGCGACCGACGGGCACCGCTTCATCGATGCGGCATTTGCAAACGGGGCGGTGGCGGCAATCACCGATTGCCCCGTCGCCTATCCCCACATCCTGGTGCGCGACACGACCGACGCTCTGAAGGCGCTTGCCGCTGCCGCGCGCGAGCGGACCGAGGCCGTCCGCATCGGGGTCACCGGTTCGGTCGGCAAGACCGGGGTGAAGGAGGCGATCTTCAACGCCCTTGACCGGGCCAGCCGCGGCGCTGCGCATCGCAGCGTCAGAAGCTACAACAACCATGTCGGGGTGCCGCTCAGCCTCGCGCGGATGCCGGCGCGAAGCCGCTTCGGCGTGTTCGAGATGGGCATGAACCATGCGGGCGAACTGGCCCAGTTGACTCGCCACGTCCGTCCGCACGTCGCGATTGTCACCACCATCGCGCCTGCGCATATCGAGCACCTTGGCAGCATGGAGGCAATCGCCGACGCCAAGGCGGAGATCTTCTCCGGTCTGGTCGAGTGGGGCACCGCGGTGATTCCGTCCGATGTTCCGGAAAGCGACCGGCTGGCCGCGCATGCGCGCGAGGCCAACGCGCGGATCATAACTTTCGGGAAGAGCGATAATGCCACGGTGCGGCTGCTCGACGCCATTCCCGCCGCCAACGGCGGGTCGCTGGTCACGGTGGATCTGGGTGACAGGCGCCTGTGCTATTCGGTGGCCGAACCGGGCGAACACTGGATCGTCAATTCGCTATGCGTGATGGCGGCGGTCCACGCGGCAGGCGGCGATCTTGCCGCTGCCGGGCTGGCGCTGTCCGAAATGGGCGGGCTCAAGGGCAGGGGCGCACGTCATGACCTGCGCTTGCCGGGCGGTGGCAAGGCGCTGCTGATAGATGAATCCTACAATGCCAATCCCGCCTCGATGCGCGCGACATTGCGTCTGTTGGGCCAGACGCCCGCGACGCGGCGGATCGCCGTGCTCGGCGCGATGAAGGAACTGGGCGATTTTGGCGATCGCTTCCATGCGCAATTGGCCGGGGTGCTGGCCGAAGCCGGGATAGACCACGCGATCCTGGTGGGCGAAGAGATGCAGGTACTTGCCCGCGATCTGGGGAAAGCGGGCAATCATTCGCTTGGCAATCCGGCGAGCTTCGCGCATTGCCGTGATCCCCAAGAGGCGATTGCGGCGCTGGAGGAATTCGGAGTCAAATCCGGTGATGCAATCCTCGTCAAGGGCTCCAACTCGGTCGGCCTGGGCCGGCTGGTCGCACATTTTACAGGCCTCGATCGATAGGGGCAGGGAATTTGGATGCTTTATCTGTTGGCTGAATGGTTGGGGTTCGAGGGCATCTTCAACCTTGTCCGCTACCAGACGTTTCGCGCGGGGGCGACGCTGATAACGGCGCTGGTGATCGGGTTGATCATCGGCCCGCGCTTTATCGATCTTCTGCGCGTGCGGCAGGGCAAGGGCCAACCGATCCGGCTCGACGGCCCGCAAACGCATCTGGCCAAGCGCGGCACCCCAACCATGGGCGGCCTGCTGATCATCGTGGCACTGCTGCTGGCGCTGGTGATATGGATGGATTTGCGCAACCCGTTTGTGTGGGCATGCATCGCGGTGACTTGCGGTTTCGGAGTGATCGGGTTCCTCGACGATTATGACAAGGTGAGCAAATCGAGCCACAAGGGTGTGCCCGCCAGGGTCCGGCTGCTGCTCGAATTCGTCGTGGCCGGAATTGCCGCATGGATCGTCGTCGGCCAGATCAACACCAATCTCTATGTGCCGTTCGTGTCCGGGGTGTCGATCCCGCTGGGGCCGGCCTATTACCTGTTCGCCGCGACGCTGATCGTCGGCTTCGGCAATGCCGTAAACCTCACCGACGGTCTTGACGGGTTGGCGATAATGCCGGTCATCATCGCGGCGGGCACCTTTGCCCTGATCGCCTATCTTGCCGGACGGGTCGATTATTCGGCTTATCTCGGCATTCCTTATGTCGCGGGAGCGGGCGAACTGGCGATCTTCTGCGCGGCGATCATGGGGGCGGGCCTCGCCTTCCTGTGGTTCAATGCACCGCCCGCGGCGGTGTTCATGGGCGATACCGGCAGCCTGGCACTGGGCGGGGCGCTGGGCGCGATTGCGGTCGCCAGCCATCACGAGATCGTGCTGCTGATCGTTGGCGGGCTGTTCGTGGTCGAGACAGCGAGCGTGATCATCCAGGTGTTCTGGTTCAAGCGCACCGGCAGGCGGGTATTCCGCATGGCCCCGATCCAT
>PNJY01000032.1 GCA_013822125.1 Erythrobacter sp.
AGGGGCGTGCGCAGTTCGTGGCTGGCATTGGCGACGAAATCGGTATGGGCGCGGCTGATATCGGCTTCGGCGGTCTGGTTGATCAGTTCGATCACTACCATGCCTTCATCCATCTGCTGGCGGTTCATTCGCCAGATGTCACGCCTGCGGGCCAGTCCCTGAATCGTGGTGCTGCCGTTACCAGGCTGGCTGAGCAGTGCAATGGCTTCAGGTTGGCGGAAGGCCATCCGCGTGTCCTGCCCCAGCACATGTTCGCCCAGCACTTCGAGCGCCGCCTGGTTCGCAACAGCAATCCGTTCGCCTTCGGTCAGCAGCATCGGGATGGCGGAATGTTCGATCAGATCCCTCACGGCATCGCGTGCCTGGATCTTGCCATTTCCGGTAGGTCTGGATTCTGGAGGTCGGGCCGTGGAGAGAAACAGCGAGCCGCCCCACAGCACCAGGATCGCGACAGCCAGCCCCGGTTCGACGCCTGCGAACAACAGCGCGATCGCCGTTACCAGCGCAATCGCGAGACCGGTTACGGGAATGGGCAAGCGGCTATCCATCGCCATCGCGCCATACCAGATGCCTTGCCGCTGAAAAGCGCGAATGGTGGAAATTTGCGCAGCCGTCTGCACCTCCGCTTTTTCAAAAGTGCTGGAGATGGTGACCCCTACGGGAATCGAACCCGTGTTTCAGCCGTGAGAGGGCCGCGTCCTGACCGCTAGACGAAGGGGCCGAATGCCTTGCCGGGCTCTCTTCCTGTTTGCATTGCAATGCAAGACAGGGAGGCAGAGAGTGGTGACCCCTACGGGAATCGAACCCGTGTTTCAGCCGTGAAAGGGCCGCGTCCTGGACCGCTAGACGAAGGGGCCGTCCGGTGTCAGCCGTCGGGCAGGCCGCGCGTTTAGGGAAGGCGGGGCAGGGGGTCAAGCCCCATCACAATCAATCGGCAAATGCCGCATCATCGAGGTGCAACTCGACTGCCGGGCGGTTGCCCCAATCGTCGATTTTTGCGCGGCCCGACAAGTGGAAGCGCCGCCCGGCCGAACGATGCAGCAACGTTTGTCCCATCTCGCCGCCAGCCGCGCGAAAGGCGATTCCCTTGAATGATCGGCCATCGTCGCCCGACGCGATGATCCGCAGGTGATCGCTGCCCACGATGTCTGCCTTGACGATCCGCACCGGCCCCACGGCAATGCGCGGTGCTGGCCAACCGACCCCGAAAGGAGCGGCCTGATCGAGCACCTCAACCAGGTCAGGCACCATGCCGCCAGGCGCAATGCTGAGATCGAGTTCGAGCACCCGGTTGGTGCGCGCGGCCTCTACTTTCGCGGCGAGGCGCTGTTCCAGAAATTCGGCGAATGTGCGCAGATGCCCCGGCTCGATCGTGATTCCCGCTGCCATGGCGTGTCCGCCGCCTGCTACCAGCAATCCCGCATCCTTGGCCGCGATCACCGCAGCGCCCAGATCGACACCAGTGATCGAGCGGCCCGATCCCTTGCCCAAACCCGTTTCGCGGTCGAGTGCGATCACGAAGGCGGGCTTGCCGGTCTTTTCCTTGAGCCTGCCCGCGACAATTCCGATCACGCCGGGATGCCAGCCTTCGCCCGCAAAAATCTGGACCGAATGGTTGTCCAGGCTCGCAATCTGTTCCTCCGCGCTTTGCTGGACTTCGGCCTCGATCGCCCGGCGCTCGTCGTTGAGCGCGGAAAGCTGCGCCGCGATCGCGCGCGCTTCGTCTGGATCGTTGGTGGTCAGGAGCCTGACGCCCAGCGTCGATTCACCCACGCGCCCGCCCGCGTTGATGCGCGGCCCCAATGCAAAGCCCAGATCGCTCGCCTGCGGGGCACGGGTGATCCGGCCCGCGTCGATCAGCGCCGCCATGCCGATCCGTTCGCGCCGGGCCATGATCTTGAGCCCCTGCGTCACGAAGGCACGGTTGAGGCCGCGAAGCAAGGCGACGTCAGCGACCGTCCCCAGCGCAACCAGATCGAGCAGGCGCATCAGGTCGGGCTCGGGCCGGTCGGCGAAATGCCCGCGATCGCGCAGCAGGCGCACCAGTGCCACCGCCAGCAGGAAAGCCACGCCAACTGCCGCCAGATGCCCGTGGCTCGCCGCCACATCGCCCTCATCGAGCCGGTTGGGATTGACCAACGCCACTGCCGGCGGGTTTATCGCTGCGCATTTGTGGTGATCGACCACGATCACGTCGAGCCCCGCTTCGCGCGCCTGTTGCAGCGCGTCGAACGCCATTGCCCCGCAATCGACGGTGACGACGAGGCTGGTTCCCTGTTCGGCCAGGCGCACCAGTGCTTCGCCGCTGGGGCCATAACCTTCGAGCAGACGATCGGGAATGTAGTATTCGGCTTCCACGCCAAGCTGGGCCAGCAGGTCGATCAGCAGCGCTGCGCTGGTCGCACCGTCGACATCGTAATCGCCGTAGATCGTGATCTTCTCGCCGCTCAGCATCGCCTGGGCCAGTCGCTCGGCGGCCAGGTCCATGTCGAGGAAAGCGGATGGGTCCGGCAGGAATTCACGCAATGAAGGCGCGACATTGCGGGCAAGATCGTCTGGCGCAATGCCCCTCGCCAGCAGCAATTGGGTGAGAATATCCTGATCAGGCCCACTAATCCCTGCGCCCAGCGCCATGTTGCCGCCGCGCCAATGCCATGCCCGGCCCGAAAGCGAACTGGACACGCCCAGGACGGGTGCAAGTGAATGCGAAGCCATGCGACCGGGTTAGCCGAGCCGGTCGAGCGCGAACAGGGGAAAGATTTGACAAGCGCGAGCGATCCTCGCTTTTCTGCGGATGTTATGGACGCGCACCAACTTCTGATCGCCTGGCATGGCCGGACCGGGGCGAGCGAAGCCATGGCCAGCGCCGCATTTCGTGGAGCGGGCGGGGGCGCGCGGCTTGTCCCTGCCGATCAGGTCAATCCCGTCGATTTGCTGGCAGCGGCCGGATATCTGTTCGTCTGTCCCGAAAACCTCGCCAGCATGACTGGCGCGATGAAGGAGATGTTCGACCGATGCTATTATCCGGTTCTGGGGCGGATCGAGGGTCGGCCTTATGCCACCATCATTGCCGCAGGATCGGACGGGGAGAATGCCCAGCGACAGATCGACCGGATCGCCACAGGCTGGCGGCTCAAGCGCGTGGCTGAACGCATGATCGTCAACTTCCACGCGCAAACGCCCGAAGCCATTCTTGCGCCAAAGGTCGTCCCTGAAGATCAGATCGTCCGCTGCGAGGAGCTTGGCGCGGCCCTGCAACAAGGGCTGTCTCTTGGAATCATCTGATTTTCGGCGCCCATTGCACCAATCCGGATCAAGGAAGACTCGCATTGGATTGAAGGTCACCCTAGATGTGGGCGGTTGCGATCGCTTGTTGAAAAGGGTCGATCGGAAATTGTGAGGCTGGACGAGTTCGAAAGCGGGCACGCAGTTGCCAAGGGCATTTCACTGCTGTTTGCTTCTGGCAAGCGGCCCGTTTCCGGTGCGATAGCAGAATTTGCCGCTCGCTGCCCGGACGTTTCACTGACGCACGATCCGGCTGGCAGCCACCATTCGGACGAGGGTGAAAGTTTTGACGGGCGGCGCTGGGTCGAACTGCTGCGCTCCGGCCTGACCTTCGATCTGGTGGGGCTTGCTCCCGGCGAGCCCACGCAGATTCCCGAGACTGAGCATTGCTTCGACTTTCCCGATCGGGAAACGCTGCTATCCTGCGAAGCCCTGCAGTTGCTCCACGGTCCGCATCTTGCTGGCGGCGAACACAGCCCACCGGTGGTGAGGGGGCTGCTGGCCCTGGCACGCGACCTGGTGCACCATTTCGAGCATCTTCAGGCAGTTGCCTGGCCGCAGTCGCGCAGTGTCATCGGCAGGCGGTATTTCGAATCGACAATCACCGCCTGGCTCGACGGGGGGGCTTTTCCAGCACTGGGCCTCACCGCATTCGCGCAGACGGACGAGGGTGCGCTGCAAAGCCTGGGTCTCGAGTACTTCATCGGCCAGGAACTGTGCCTCGAACCGGCACTGGCATACGACAAGGTTGCCGCGACCAGGCTGGCGATAAGGCTCATCAACCAGCTGGTGCTGATGGGGGGCATTACGGGCGAAGAGCACGTCATGGCGCCTGACGGATCGAGCCTGATCCTGCGCCTGTCGGATGATCGCCGTTTGATCAGGGTGTGGAACGAATAAGGCGAATGATTGCCGGAAAGTGCAAGTCGGGGGCATGCGGACTTCTGCGGCGACGAAAGGCAATTCCCTTTGGCAAGGTCAATACGCCCGGAACCGAGGGCTACCACCCGGGGCTGCAACGCCATCACCTCCTTCCGATACAGTTGTTGGGCGAGCGCTATTTCCGGCGGATGTTCGCGGTCATCGGACGGCGGCTCATCGGGTTCGACGATTTCCGCATTAACGGCATGCTGCTCCCCGCCAACGAGGAGACATCGCTCAGCCTCGGACTGCCGCTCCATCGCGGTCCACACCATCGCTATAGTGAGGTGGTGATCGCGCGCGTCGGGCGGATCGAGGAAAGCTGGGCCAACGGAGTCGCCCGCGATCGAGAGGCTGCTTTGGAGGAGGCACTTCTGCGGCTCGGCCTGCTGCAAGCAGCGCTGCGCAGACGACTGCTCGACGAGCGGCGCCGGATCATGCTCAACCGCAAGGACCCGCTGGGGCAGGGCTACGACTTCACCGAACTCGACGCCATGGCCGAGGCGCTGTGGAAAGCCGGCTAGCTAGCTACCCCACGCGCGGAAGCCCGAATTCGCCTCAAGTTCGGCCTTGGCCGCGTGGTATTCGCGTTCAAGCCGCGCCACCATGTCCTCGACACTGCCGATATCCTTGACCGCGCCGACACCCTGTCCCGAACCCCAGATGTCCTTCCATGCCTTGACCTTGGTGTTGCCGCCGCTGCCGAAGTTCATCTTGCTGGGATCGCTGTGGGGCAGATCGTCAGGATCGAGCCCCGATGCCACAATCGAGGAGCGCAGGTAGTTGCCGTGCACCCCGGTGAACAGGTTGGTGTAAACGATCCCTTCGGCGCTGCCTTCGACGATGCCCTGCTTGTAGGCTTCGTTGGCGTTTGCCTCGCGCGTGGCGATGAAGGCGCTGCCCATATAGGCGAAATCGGCGCGCAGCGCTTGCGCGGCGAGAATCGACCAGCCGTTGGCGATCGAGCCTGACAGCGCGACCAGCCCGTCAAACCATTCGCGGATCTCCTGCATCAAGGCGAAGGGAGACAATGTGCCCGCGTGCCCGCCCGCACCGGCGGCCACGGGGATGAGACCGTCCGCACCCTTTTCGATCGCCTTTTGCGCAAAGCGGTTGTTGATCACATCGTGCATACTGATTCCGCCCCAGCTGCGCACCGCGTCGAACACCTCGGTCCGCGCGCCCAGCGAGGTGATCACCAGCGGCACCTGCCATTTGGCGCAAGTCGCCATGTCCGCCTCGAGCCGGTCGTTCGACTTGTGGACGATCTGGTTGACGGCAAAGGGTGCGGCAGGACGGTCCGGGTTCTCGCGATTGTGGCTGGTAAGCTCCTCGGTGATCTGGTGCAGCCATTCGTCGAGCAGGCTCTGCGGCCTGGCGTTGAGCGCCGGAAAGCTGCCGATAATCCCGGCCTTGCACTGCGCGATCACCAGTTCGGGGCCGGATACGATGAACAGCGGCGAACCGATCAATGGCAGGCGCAGGCGATCAAAGGGAGCGGGAAGGGCCATGGAAACTCCGTTGCATTGCAAAACCAATTGCTGCCGCTCTATGGGCAGTTTTGCGGATTGTCGAGTGCTTCAGGCGGGCAGGATATGCTCGATGCCATAGAACCGCGCGGCCGTGCCGGCATAGAGCGCGTGCTTCTCATCCGCGCTCGCGCCCGCAGTGATGCGCTTGAACGCATTCCACAGCACCGGATAGCTCGCGCCCCACCGGTCGACCGGGTAATTGCTTTCGAACATCGCACGGCCAGGCCCGAAGGCATCGATGCAGGTTTCGACATAGGGCCGCCACATATCGGCCAGCGCCTCCGATCCATATCCCGCACTCGGCCCATCCAGGGGCATGCCGCAATTGTGCATCGCCAGCCCGCCCAGCTTGACGGTGACATTCCCGCAGCGCGCCAGTTCGCGGATATTGGCGCTCCAGCGGCCGAAATTCTCCTCAAGCTTGCCGGTATAGCTCGCCATGCCCAGCGGAGTGCCGCAATGATCGAGGCAGATCGGCTGATCGGGGAAGGCTCGGGCGAGGTGAATTACATCGGGAAGCTGCGGTTCGAGCAGCCAGGCATCGAAGGTCATGCCCAACTTGCCAAGATGCGCGAACCCCTCGCGAAAGCTGCTGTCGAGATAGAGCCCCGGCGGTGCGTGGAAGGGCGGGCCGAGCACTTCGGGATCGGCATCCCACGCGGCCTGATGGCGGATCCCGCGAAACCGGTCGGGCGCGGCGGCCTGCAAGCGTTCGAGCACTGGTGCAGCGCCATCGCCCAGCAGCAGATCGGCATGCCCGATGATCGCGGCGCAGGCGCGCAGCTCGCCGTAAAGCCCGCTGGCCGATTGCGCAGCGACGCCGTTCACGAACTCGACCTCGCCCACGACCTTCATCGCCTCGCTCGCCCCGGCGCGATAGAAGGCGCTGCATTCCATGAACACGGTGCCGACGATCCGGTGGCCGGTTTCAAGATCGGTGCGCAATTGGTCGAAGGTGTAATGCGCCGCGCCCATCAGCGTCTCGATGAAGCGATGGCGTGGCTCAGGGAACATCGGCAGCAGCGCGCGCAAATCCCACAAGTGGTGATGCGGATCGATGATTGGCAGATCGGGTTCGAGTATGGATTCGGGTTCATGAATCGCTTCGCTCATGTGCTGCTGCCTCTCCGTGATTTCCAACAGGATGGAACACATGGAACACTTGGAACACAGTCCTGAAAATGAAAAGCTCTCTTGCCAACGCATCGGCAAATCAGGGCTGCGATGGTTGGGTGCGGGCACGGTCATTCAGGGCGGACGGTACTGTGAGCGTCGCAAGTAGGAAAATTTCGCAAGCCAAACGCATGCAATACGGCTAAGGGCGCAAGCCTTCCGAGCGGTCGAGCCAATCGCCGCCCCTGCCGGTCCGCCGTTCCGGCGCTCTGCGACAGGCCTACCGGCGCGCCATGGTGCGGCCCTTCAAGTGAGTTTTTCAGATGCCTTTTTCCGGTCTTCCCGCCACATTGCGCGAGGCACTTGCCGAGCGCGACTATGCCGACGCCACCCCCGTGCAAGCGGCGGTGCTCGAACAGCAGGCCTGTGGCCGCGACCTGGTCGTTTCGGCGCAGACCGGCTCGGGCAAGACGGTCGCTTTCGGGCTGGCGATGGCCAACGAACTGCTCGACGAACGCGGCCTGGTGCGCGGTGCGCGTGCGCCGCTGGCGTTGGTTATTGCGCCGACACGCGAACTGGCGTTGCAGGTAAGCCGCGAGCTCGCCTGGCTCTATCGTGCAGCCGGCGGACGGGTGGCGACCTGTGTCGGGGGCATGAATCCAAGCTCGGAGCGAAATGCACTGCGGGCCGGTGCGACAATCGTGGTCGGCACGCCGGGCAGGCTGCGCGACCATCTGGAGCGCGGCGCACTCGATCTGTCTGCCCTTGCGGTGGCGGTGCTCGACGAGGCTGACGAAATGCTCGACATGGGGTTCCGCGAAGAACTCGAGGAAATCCTCGATGCGACGCCGGGCAGCCGCCGCACGCTGCTGTTTTCAGCCACCATGCCTAAGCCGATCGAAGCGCTTGCGCGGCGTTACCAGCGCGATTCCCTGAGGATTGCGACGATCGACAGCCAGCGCGGTCACGGCGATATTTCCTACCAGGCCGTTACCGTTTCCCCGCCGGAAATCGAGAACGCGGTGGTCAACCTGCTGCGTTTCCACGAGGCGGAAACCGCCATCCTGTTCTGCGCCACGCGCGACAATGTGCGGCACCTGCACGCGACCCTGCAGGAGCGCGGCTTTGGGGTGGTGGCGCTTTCTGGCGAGCACTCGCAACAGGAACGCAACCAGGCCTTGCAGGCGCTGCGGGACCGGCGCGCGCGGGTCTGCGTTGCGACCGATGTGGCTGCGCGGGGAATCGACCTGCCGACCTTGAGCCTGGTGATCCATGTCGAAATACCGCGCGATGCGGAAACGCTGCAACACCGCTCGGGCCGGACCGGGAGGGCTGGCAAGAAAGGCACCGCGGTGCTGATCGTGCCGTTCTCGCGTCGGCGCCGGGTGGAGGAGATGCTGCGCCGCGCGCGGATCGAGGCACAATGGACCGATGCGCCCGACCGAACGGCAATTCTGGCGAAGGACCGGCAGCGGCTGCTCGCTGCCCTGCTGCAACCTGTCGAGATCGACGAGGACGACCGCGAACTTGCTCGCCGACTGCTCGCCGATCGCAGTGCGGAGGATATCGCAGCCATGCTGGTGCGCACGCACCGTTCGCGTTTGCCCGAACCGGAAGAGCTGATCGCCAACACGCCGGAAAGCCACCGCGCGGCACAGAAGGAACGCCACCGTCCCGGTTTCGAGGACGTGGTCTGGTTCCGAATGGATATCGGCCGCCGCCAGAATGCCGACCCGCGCTGGATCCTGCCGTTGCTGTGTCGGCGTGGACATATCACCCGCAATGAAATCGGTGCAATCCGCATCGGCTCTGCCGAAACCTTCATCCAGATTCCGCGCGCGCTGGCCGATCGCTTTGCCGTCGCCGTTGAGCGCACCGCACAGACCGAGACCGACGGCGGGCAGGTAACGATCGAGCGGTCAAACGAAGCCCCTCGCGACATCGCCCGCGAGCGGCGCAAGGGCGGCGCCCCGCGCGCCAACGCCAAGCCGCACCGCAAGGGCGAGGGCTTCACCAAGGGCAAGCAACCCGGACCAAAATCGGGTCCAAAGCACGGCAGGCCCGCACCGCGCGGGAAGCAGCCGAGGGTCAGGACCCATTAATCGCATGAGCCGTGGTGGCTCGTTTGCAGGATGGAATGCAAGGAAGCCACTGAAAAAGGGAGCCATTCTCCCTTTGAGGTGGCTGACGCAGCAGGTCGCCCGCAAACGGCCACCCGAAGGGCTTGGCCAGAATTGCCCAGAGCTGTGTCGCTCGCTCGGCCAATAGCACCACTATTCCCCTTCGCTCGCTCCGTGCCCTGAACAATTCTGGCTCAAGCCACGGCCATGTGCTTAATGAGGCCTGACCCAAGAGCCCGATGACATTGCATTGATCTACCGCGATTTGGCGATTGCCTACTGCCTTAAGGCGGTTAAACAAGGTGGTCGATTGGCAGGGGGAAAATTTCGATGCGTTTGACCGGGCTGTTTTTTGCCGCACTGTTGATGGTTCAACCGGGCACGGCATATGCGCGCAAGGCCGAAGTGGCCGATTTGCTGCGCGTTGCCTATGTCGCCGAACCGGACATTGCCCCCGATGGCAGCGCGGTCGTCTATACCGTCAATACCGCCGATATCGAGGCGGATGAGCAGGTCAGCCACATCTGGCTGGCAAAGTGGGATGGCACCAGCCAACGCCAGTTGACCAGCCGCGCGGGCGAAAGCGAAAGCCGCGCCCGGTTCAGCCCCGACGGATCGGCAATAGCGTTCATTTCCTCGCGCGCGGGCAAGGAAGGCGAGGATGAGGAAAGCCGGTTGTGGCTGCTCCCGCTGGCGGGCGGCGAGGCACAGCCGCTTCAGGGTATCAAGGGCTCGGTCACCGACTATGCGTTTTCGCCCGACGGCAAGCAGCTTGCACTGGTGGTGTTCGATGCCAAGCCTGCGCGTGACGAGAAGCTCAAGGATCGCCCCGAACCGCTGGTGATCGACCGCTATCTGTTCAAGCGCGACGGCACCGGCATTCTCGACAACCGGCGCGAGCGGCTGTGGCTATACGATATTGCCAGCGGCAAGGCCCAGCGCCTCGCCGATGGCGATTATGACGAGGCGCTGCCCGCCTGGTCGCCCGATGGAACGCAAGTCGCCTTCGTCTCGCGCCGATTTGCCGATGCCGAGCGCTCACCCGATTATAACCTCTATGTCGCGCGCGTCGCCAGTCCCGGTGCCACGCCGCGCCAGCTCACCACTTACGAGGGGGCCGACGGCGATCCCGGTTTCGGATCGTACCCGGCGTGGAGCCCCGATGGCCGCCAGATCGCCTATCTGCGCGGGGGCAATCCCGAACTGATCTGGTACGCGCCCAACGCGCTGGCAGTCGTCCCGGCTGCAGGCGGTGAGGAGCGGGTCTTGACCGCCTCGCTCGATCGCAATGTCTATCAGCCGTTCTGGTCGCCTGATGGCAAGGAAATCCGCTTCATCACCGAAGATGACGGAGTTCAGCGGCTTGACCGCATTGCAGCGACCGGCGGTGCGGTGTCAACTCTGGTGGCTGGCGACCGGGTGCTATCGGCTCCCACGGTGTCGGCCAACAACCGCGTGGCGCTGCTATCGACCGATCTTACCAGCCCGAACGAGGTCTATGCGCTCGACAAGGGCAAGCTGCGGCCACTCACCAGCCACAATGCGGCGCTGATGGCGGAGCTTGACCTGGGCAAGGTCGTGCGCACCAGCTTTGCGAGCAAGGACGGGACCGAGGTGCATGGTTTCGTGATGACCCCGCCGGGGCACGATGGCTCGGGTGCGCTTCCCGCGATCCTCAGCATTCACGGCGGCCCGGCGGCGCAGTTCGATTTCACCTTCGACATCGATCACTTGGTGATGGCGGCGCGCGGCTATGCCGTGATCTACAACAACCCGCGTGGCAGCACCGGACGGGGCGAAGCCTATGCGGCGGCAATCGATGCGGCCTGGGGTTCGGTCGATGTTGAGGACGTGCTGGCCTCGGTCGATCAAGCGGTGGCGAAAGGTGTGGCTGACCCCGCGCGACTGTTCGTTGGCGGATGGTCGTACGGCGGCATGCTGACCAATTACACCATTGCCAGCGACAAGCGCTTCCGTGCGGCGGTCAGTGGTGCCTCAATCGGCAACATCTATGCGGGTTATGGCACCGATCATTACGTGTACGAGTACGACGTCGAGATGGGCTATCCCTGGGAAAACCGCGAGGCGTGGGACCGGGTGAGCTATCCCTTCCTCCACAATGACCGGATTGTCACACCGACGCTGTTCATGGTGGGGGGCGAGGACGTCAACGTGCCGACGCTGGCCAGCGAGCAGATGTATCAGGCGCTGCGTTCACGCGGGATCGAAACGCGGCTGGTGATCTATCCCGGCGAATATCATGGGATCGAGCGCCCCAGCTTCATCACCGACCGGATGACGCGCTGGATCGAATGGTTCGATAGCCACACGAAGTAGGGCGTGTCATGCCGCCGCGCTGTTCGCCGCACTGAGCACCGCGCGCACGCTGGCGGTGGCGATATCCTCGTCGATACCGCAGCCCCAAACCGTCTGGCCGTCGGGCGTGCGGCATTCGAGATAGGCGGCGGCACGGGCGTCGGTGCCTGTGCCGAGCGCGTGTTCGGTATAGTCGACAACTTCGATCTCGACACCGAACGCTTCGCGAATTGTGCCCACAACTGACGATATGAGGCCGTTGCCGCGGCCAGAAACGCTCTGCGCGCGGCCATCGACCTCGATCGTGCCCGAGAATATCCGCGTGCCGTCCGCCGCGCGGCTTTCCTCGTAATCGACCAGCTGGAAATGCTTGGGGTGCGTCTTGACGTGATAAGCCTTCTTGAAGGCCTCCCAGATGTCGGGCGCGTTGAGTTCGCCGCCTAGCTCATCGGCCATCTTCTGCACATGCTTCGAGAAATCGGCCTGCATTTTCTTGGGCAGTTTGAGCCCCTGGTCCTGTTCCAGCACCCAGGCAAAGCCGCCCTTGCCGCTTTGCGAATTGACGCGGATCACCGCCTCGTAATTGCGCCCGAGATCGGCCGGGTCGATCGGCAGATAAGGGACGCGCCAGTGCTCGTCATTCTGCCGCTCACGCGCTTCGAAGCCCTTCTTGATCGCATCCTGGTGGCTGCCTGAAAAGGCGGTGAACACCAGTTCGCCGCCATAGGGGTGGCGCTGATGAACGGGGATCTGGTTGCAGTATTCGACCGTCTCGATCACCCGGTCGATGTCTGAGAAATCGAGCCCCGGATCCATCCCCTGCGTGTACATGTTGAGCGCCAGAGTGACGAGGCAGCAATTGCCGGTGCGCTCGCCATTGCCGAACAGGCAGCCCTCGACCCGGTCGGCGCCCGCCATGAGGCCGAGCTCAGCCGCCGCGACCCCGGTGCCGCGATCGTTGTGCGTATGCAGGCTGATCACCGCGCTGGTCCGGTTCGGCAGGTTGCGGCAGAAATATTCGATCTGGTCGGCATAGATATTGGGCGTCGCCGCCTCGACCGTAGCGGGCAGGTTGAGGATGATCGGACGCTCGGGCGTGGGGGCGAGCACTTGCATCACCGCCTCGCAAACCTCGATGCTGAAATCGAGCTCAGCGGTCGAGAATGTCTCGGGCGAATATTCGAAATGCCATTGGGTATCAGGTCGCTTCGCCGCCTCGTCGCGCATCACCTTGGCGCCGGTGATCGCGATCTCGCGCACTTCGTCCTTCGACATGCGGAACACGATGTCGCGCCAGGCCGGGGAAACCGCATTGTAGAGGTGGACGATCGCCTGTTTCGCGCCTGCGAGGCTGGCGAAACTGGTGCGGATCAGATCCTCGCGGCTCTGCGTCAGCACCTGCACGATCACGTCATCGGGAATGCGGCCCGAGCGCACGAGGCCGGAAATGAAATCGAATTCGGTCTGTCCTGCGCTGGGAAAGCCGACCTCGATTTCCTTGAGCCCGACCTCGACCAGCAGATCGAAGAAGCGGTTCTTCTTCACCGCGTCCATCGGGTCGACGATCGCCTGGTTGCCGTCGCGCAGATCGGTCGAAAGCCAGCGCGGCGGAGCGGTAATGGTGCGGCTGGGCCACTGCCGGTCGGGCAGGGCGATTTGCACGAAAGGCCGGTACTTGCGGCTTGGCTCGGAAAGCATGGTCATGAAAATTGATCTCGTAACTGTGTTGCTGCTCGAATGGGTGTCAATCTTCCCTTGGACGCAGCGCGCGCCGCCAGGGCACACGCAAACTCACGCCCAAGGGCGTGTAAGTCGTAGCAGCAGCGATCCGTTACGCTTCATGCGTTCCCCAATTGCCGAAAATTGCGCTCGGCGCAAGGCCGTTGTAGGAAAAAGGCAATGAGCCTGATCTATATTTCCGTCTGAAACTTTTTCCCGATCCGGGCGAATAGAGAGGCAACACCATTAAAGGATCTCAACATGAAACATCTGCTCCTGACGCTTGTTGCCACTTCGTTTCTCGCTGCCTGCACCAATGCCGGCGAAGCCGACGCAACACCAGCAACCGAAGATTCGGTCGCGGCACATCCTGCCTCCAATGTACTGGCCGACCTGGGCGGCGAGCGCACGGGTCCGGTCTATACCAAGCAGGCTGGCGACACTCTGGCACTGTCGGGCTATGATGCGGTAAGCTATTTCGCGAATGGCGGACCCGTCGAAGGTTCGGCAGATTTCACCGTGCTTTATCAGGGATATGAATACCGGTTCGCGAATGCAGAAAATGCCGCGGCATTCCAGGCCGAGCCGGCCAAGTACGCTCCGCAATATGGCGGCTATTGTGCCTGGGCGATCGGGGCCAACGATGCGCTCGCGCCGGGCGATCCCCAGGTTTACAAGATCGTTGACGGCAAGCTTTATCTCAACTTCAGCAAGGCTGTGGCCGAGAAATGGCAAAAGGACATCCCCGGCTTCATTGCCAAGGGCGACGTCAATTATCCGACGCACGCACCGGACGAACATTACGCCACCAACTGATTGCGTCGGCGCGCCGCGCCGCCCGCATGCAGTTTCAATCAGCCGCAGCGCGCGTCGCGGATCACCCCGGTCATGTCGATCATGACGTTGAGCCGCGTAGAGGAGGGATCGGGCACGACATTGCCATCCCTTGGCGCTGCGCCGGGTTCGACGAAGCGGATGTTGCTGTGCGGGGCCACGGCCGCGAAGATCTGCGTGCGGGTCGCTTCGTCAGCTACCTTGCCCAGAAACGGCGCGACCTTTGGCGCACCGCAGCGGTTGGCGGCAGGATCGGTCGCGGTACCTGGCGCGAAAGCGCCGGGAGCCGCGCCGGGTTTGGGCTGCGCGATCTTCGGCGGCACCTGCCGGGCCGGCGATTGACCGGCTGCTGCGGTGCCGCTGCCGACCCGCGCTGCATAATCTTCAACGGACTCGCTGGCGGGTTCCTGCTGGTTGCAGGCGGCAAGCGTGCCCAGCATCAGGGCAACGGCTGCGATGGGAAGTTGCTTCATGTGGTATCTCGAATGACAGGGGTGGGACCTGTCATCGTCAAAGCGACATCAAGGTTGCAGCTTAATGACAGGGTGAACCACCCCGTTCAGCGCCACCGCAATCGGTCGGGCGCCAGCCAATCGACCGAAGTCACCCCCATCAGCCGCATTCCGCGCTCGATCTCGTCTTTCAGGATGCCGATTGCCCGTTCGACCCCGGGCTGGCCCGCCGCCGCAAGGGCATAAAGGTAGAGCCTGCCGCCCGATGCCGCCGTCGCGCCCGAACACAGGTTCTTGAGCACATGCGTGCCGCGCCGCACGCCGCCATCACAGATGATCTCGATCTCGCCGCCCACCGCGTCCACGATTTCGCGTAGCTGGTCGAAGGGCGCGCGGCTGCCGTCCAATTGCCTGCCGCCGTGGTTAGAAATCATGATCGCATCGGCGCCGATCTGCACCGCGCGCCGCGCGTCACCAGCGCTCATCACGCCCTTGAGGCAGAACTTCCCACCCCAATCCTGGCGGATGCGCGCGGCGGTTTCCCAATCCATCGAGGTATCGAGCATGGTATTGAAATAGTCGGCGATACTAACCGGCTTGCCGCTGCCCTCGCTGACGTGCGTATCGAGGTTGGGCAGGCCGAATTTTTCGCGAAAGAGGTAATCGAGCGCCCAGCGCGGTCGCGTGGCATAGCTCCACAAGGCGCTGGGTGAAAAGCGGGGCGGGGTGGTGAAGCCGGACCGCAAGCAGCGTTCGCGCTTGCCCGAAACGATCGTGTCCACCGTCAAGGCAATCGCATCGAATCTCGCCAGCTGACAGCGCTCGATCATCGAAGCGTTCAGCCCCCTGTCCTTGTGGACATAGAGTTGGAACAGCTTGGGGCCGCTGGTCGCGGCGGCGATATCCTCGATCGAATGCGTGGCGAGGCTGGAAATGCCGAACCACAGGCCGAACTTTTCGGCTGCGCGCGCCACGGCCATCTCGCCCTGCCAGTGGAACACACGCTGCAAAGCGGTGGGGCTGAGCATCAGGGGCAGGGCGCTCTTGCGGCCCATGATCGTGCAACTGGTGTCGATTTCAGCCACGCCTGCCAGCACGTCGGGCACCAGATCGGCTTCGGCGAATGCGGCAGTGTTGCGCGCCTTGGTCAGCTCGTCATCCGCCGCCCCGTCGATATAGTCGAAAACCGGCCAGGGCAGGCGCGCCCTGGCCAGTTTCCGGAAGTCATCGATATTGTGGCAGTCGGAAAGACGCATGGTCATCCACCCCTAGCCCCTCCCTCAAGGGAGGGGAAGGCGAGGATCAGTTCCTGTCCTTGTCGACCAGCTTGTTGGCGCTGATCCACGGCATCATCGCCCGCAGCTGCGCCCCGGTCTTTTCGATCGGATGTGCGGCAGCGGCCTTGCGGCTTGCCTTGAGTTCGGGCTGGCCCGCGCGGTTATCGAGCACGAAATCCTTGACGAAGCGGCCCGAGGTAATGTCGGCCAGCACGCGCTTCATCTCGGCCTTCGTTTCGTCTGTGATGATCCGCGGCCCGGTCTTGATGTCGCCATATTCGGCAGTGTTGCTGATCGAATAGCGCATGTTGGCGATGCCGCCTTCATAGAGCAGATCGACGATCAGCTTGGTTTCATGCAGGCATTCGAAATAGGCCATTTCGGGCGCGTACCCTGCCTCGACCAGCGTTTCGAATCCGGCCTGGATCAGATGGGTGATGCCGCCGCACAGCACCGCCTGCTCGCCGAACAGGTCGGTCTCGCACTCTTCCTTGAAATTTGTCTCGATAATGCCGCTGCGGCCACCGCCGACGCCCGAGGCATAGGCGAGCGCAACGTCATGCGCCGCGCCGCTGGCGTCCTGGTGCACCGCGATCAGGCAGGGCACGCCGCCGCCCTTCTGGTATTCACTGCGCACGGTATGGCCGGGGCCCTTGGGCGCGATCATGATGACGTCGATATCTTGCGGAGGTTCGATCAGCCCGAAGTGGATGTTGAGCCCGTGGGCGAATGCGAGCGCAGCGCCCGGCTTCATGTTGCCCTTTAGGTCGCTTTCCCAGATTGCGGCCTGATGCTCGTCGGGCGCGAGTACCATCAGCACATCAGCCCATTTTGCCGCATCCTTGTTACTCATCACCTTGAAGCCCGCACCCTCAGCCTTCTTCGCGGTGGCCGAGCCTTCGCGCAGCGCGATCGCCACTTCCTTGACCCCGCTGTCGCGCAGATTCTGCGCGTGCGCGTGGCCCTGGCTGCCGTATCCCAGAATCGCGATCCTCTTGCCCGTGATCAGGCCCAGATCGGCATCGGCGTCGTAGTAAACTTTCATGTCGTTGTTCCGCTTCTAAATTGAACCAATTGAATAATAGAAGAAGTTTCGTTGATCCCGTTCATGGTGAGGAGGGGCTGAGCGAATGCGAAGGCCCGTCTCGAACCACTGCCGCGCATCGGTCCTTCGAGACGGCTCCTCAGCCTTCGGCTTCGTGACGCCTCCTCAGGACGAACGGAGGTGGTTTGCAGTTCACACTCCCTCGGCCCCGCGCATCATCCCCACTACGCCGCTGCGGCCCACCTCGACCAGCCCCAGCTCGCGCATCAGGGTGATGAAGCTGTCGATCTTGTCGGGCGATCCGGTCAGCTCGAACACGAAGCTTTCGATCGTGGTATCGACCACATTGGCGCGGAACAGCTCGGCGATGCGCAGCGATTCCACTCGCTTCTCGCCCGTGCCCGCCACCTTGATCAGCGCCAGTTCGCGTTCGACGTGCGGGCCTGCCTGTGTAAGATCGGTGACCTTGTGTACCGGCACCAGCCGGTCAAGCTGAGCCTCGATCTGGTCGATCACCTGTGGCGGGCCGTTGGTGACGATGGTGATGCGGCTGACCGCGTGGTTCTCGCTGATGTCGGCCACGGTCAGGCTGTCGATGTTGTAACCGCGCGCGGTGAACAGCCCCGCGATCTTGGCGAGGATGCCCGATTCATTGTCGACCGTGATGGTGAGGACGTGGCGCTCGCTGTTCTGTTGCTTGATTTTCATAACTTACTCCTCCCTCCCCTTGAGGGGAGGGATAGCGAGACTTGGCAGCTTGCTGCCTAGTCGCAGCAGGGTGGGGCTTGCAGCCCCAGCGAGCCTGGCGGCTCGCCCCCACCCCTTGATCCCCTCCCCTGAAGGGGAGGGGGAATTGAAGCAAGTGCCTTCCATCAAACCAAAGCCTTGGCTTCATCGTCCATCGTGCCTTCGACCCGGTCACCATAGAGCATCATTTCGGTATGTGCAGCGCCCGATGGGATCATCGGCAGGCAGTTCGCCTCCTTGGCGACGCGGCAATCGACCATCACCGGCCCGTCATGTGCCAGCATCGCCGCGATCCCGGCGTCGAGATCGGCGGGGTCCTCGATCCTCAGACCTTTCCAGCCATAGGCCTCGGCCAGGTGCACGAAATCGGGCAGGCTGTCAGAGTAGCTGTTCGAATAGCGGCTTTCATAGGTCAGTTCCTGCCATTGGCGGACCATGCCCATATATTCGTTGTTGAGGATGAACACCTTGACCGGCAACCGGTACTGACTGGCGGTGCCCAGTTCCTGGATGTTCATCTGGATCGAAGCCTCGCCCGCGATGTCGATCACCAGCGCATCGGGATTGCCCAATTGCGCGCCGATCGCGGCGGGCAGGCCGTATCCCATCGTGCCCAGGCCGCCACTGGTCAGCCATTTGCCCGGATCGTTGAAGCGGAAATACTGCGCCGCCCACATCTGGTGCTGGCCGACTTCGGTGCTGATGACCGGATTGTGGTCCTTCGTCAGCGCGTAGAGCCGCTCGATCGCCTTTTGCGGCATGATCTGCTGCGTTTTTTCGGGGTAGGCAAGGCACTCGCGTGCGCGCCAGCCTGCGATCCGCGCCTTCCATTCGCCCAGATCGCGCGGCCTGCGATCTCCCCACGCGGCGATCAGCTGCTCCAGAACGGTGCCGCAATCGCCGACGATGCCGAGGTTGACCGGCACCGTCTTGTTGATCGAACTGCGGTCGATATCGATATGGATTTTGGTCGAGTGCGGCGAGAAGGCGTCGAGCCGCCCGGTTACCCTGTCATCGAAGCGCGCACCGACGCACAGCATCACGTCGCACTTGTTCATCGCCATATTGGCTTCGAATGTGCCGTGCATGCCCAGCATGCCCAGCCAGTCCGGGTGATCTGCGGGAAACGAGCCAAGGCCCATCAAGGTAGAGGTGATCGGCGCACCGGTCAGGTCCTGCAATTGGCGCAGCAACCGACTTGCCTCGGGCCCTGAATTGATCACTCCGCCGCCGGTATAGAAAACCGGGCGTTCGGCGCGGGAGAGCAATTCTATGGCCTCGGCGACTTGCTCGGCGGGGGCGACCATTTGCGGGTTGTAGCGATGGAGCGCCGGTTGCGCGGCAATTCCGATGCGCGAAGGGACCGCGACCTGCACATCCTTGGGAATGTCGACCACCACCGGGCCGGGTCTGCCCGACGTGGCGATGCGAAACGCCTCCTCAATGGTGGATTTGAGCTCGGCCGGGTCCTTCACCAGGTAGTTGTGCTTGGTGCAGTGGCGGGTAATGCCGACCGTGTCCGCCTCCTGAAAGGCATCGGTGCCGATCAGCGGGGTCGCCACCTGGCCGGTGATCACCACCAGCGGGATCGAATCCATGAAGGCGTCGGCAATGCCGGTGACGGCGTTGGTCGCGCCGGGGCCGGACGTGACGAGCACCACGCCGGGTTTGCCGGTCGAACGGGCATAGCCTTCGGCCGCATGCGCCGCGCCCGCTTCGTGCCGGACCAGAATATGGCGGATGCGCTCATCGCCGAACAGCTGGTCATAGATGGGGAGCACCGCGCCGCCGGGATAGCCGAATATGAATTCGACTCCCTGTTCGACCAGGCAATCCACCAGAATGGCCGCGCCGCTGCGCTCCTGTGCCACCGTTCAATCCTTCCTGCACCACTTTGTGTCGCTGTCTGCACCACTTCTTGCCATCGCAACGACCAGAAATGATGCGGCCCGGTGCAGGGACTGCGCACCGGGCCACAATGGGACACCCGCTATGCGATCATATATAACGTGTCAAGCGTTAAAGTTGTAATAATGATGCGAATACACTCTCGATATCGTAATTATGATCCTCGATCCGCAGCCAATCCGGGGGCGACTGGTTGCGGAACCAGGTATATTGCCGCTTGGCATAATTGCGCGTCGCCTGCGCGCCAGCGACAATCATTTCATCGCGCTCAAGCTCGCCCTTGAGGAAGCCCGCGATCTCGCGCACCCCGATCGCGCGCATCACCGGCAGGTCGGGTGACAGGCCGCGCGCAAGCAGCGCTTCGACCTCGGCCACTGCGCCATGCTCCAGCATCGCTTCAAAGCGCCGCTCGCAGCGCGCGTATAGCCATTCCCGGTTCGGTAGCAGCACGACCGCATGGAGATCGACCTGCCCGCCGATTCCGCCTTCCCTGGTTTCCTGCCATTCGCCGATAGTCCTCCCGGTCGAGCGCACCACTTCCAGCGCGCGCGAGATGCGTTGCCGGTCTGAGGGGTCAAGCGCCGTATGGCGTTCGGGGTCCTCGCGGGCCAGCGCGGCATAGGCGGCTTCCATTGGCATGGCGCGCACCGCATCGCGGATCGCGGGGTCAATTTCGGGGATCGGGGCGATGCCGTCAATCAGCGTCTGCAGGTAAAGCCCCGTGCCGCCGCACAGGATCGGCACGCCGCCTGCCTCGTGGACGCGCCCGATTTCGGCCCGTGCGGCATTGGCCCAATCCGCCGCCGAGCAGGCAAACCCGCCATCCCACGCACCGAACAGGCGATGTTCCACCCCGCGCATTTCTTCAGTCGAAGGACGCGCGCTAAGCACCCGCAGGTCGGCATAGACTTGCGCGCTGTCGGCATTGATCACAACCCCATTGCGAGCGCCTTCACGCCCGCGTTTGCGCAAGGCCAGCGCCAGTTGCACCGCCATTTCGCTCTTGCCGCTGGCGGTCGGCCCTGCAATGAGCGCGAGCGGCGGCTTGCGGTCATCGCATTTCGGAGTAGCAACATTGCCCATCGCGCGCGTCTTAGCAGACCCGGCCATCATGGAAACATTGCGCGATGCGCCGCCGCAGTGGTTGATCGATGAAGGTGTGGCTTTCTCGATACAACAGGTCGCAGGCGACCTGTTCGAGCTAGACTGGTCCACCGCGAATTCACAGATGCTTGACCGCTTTCTTGATGAATCGTTGCGTCCCGATGCCGCGCTGGTCAGCGATCGGGGTTTCGCAATCCCGCAGCTGTTTGTCTCGGACATGGATTCGACCATGATCGGGCAGGAATGCATCGACGAGCTGGCCGACTTCGCCGGAATCAAGCACCAGATCGCCGCTATTACCGAGCGGGCCATGCAGGGCGAACTCGATTTCGAGAGTGCATTGCGCGAGCGGGTGATGCTGCTGCGCGACCTTTCGGAAGGCGCGATCCTCGAGTGCCTCAACACGCGGATCGAGCCGATGCCCGGCGCAGCGACGCTGGTGGCGACGCTGAAGGCGCACGGATGCCGCACCGTGCTGGTGACAGGCGGTTTCCACCAGTTCGCCGATCCTGTGGGCGAATGGCTGGGGTTTGACCGGGTGGTCGGCAACCGGTTGGCGATCGAAGGCGGGTCGCTCACCGGGGACCTCGTCGGCCCGATTACCGACAGCAGTGTGAAGAAGTCCGTGCTGATCGAAGAAGCCGAGCAGTTGGGCGATGGCCTGGTGACGCTGGCCACGGGAGACGGCGCCAACGACATTCCCATGCTCGTGGCGGCGACATACGGGATAGCCTATCGGGCCAAGCCCGGGGCGCGGGCCGCCGCCAATGGCTGGATCGACCGCGGTGATTTGACCGCCGTTCTAAGGCTCCTCGACATCCCTGAGCGTAGCTGGGTGCGCGACTGACGATGGCATTGGGCCATTTGCAAACTCGTGCTTTTCAATTGCGAATTGAAACCATATATTGACAATCATGTCAGTAACAGGGTGCCCATGATGACTCATGCCGATCTGAACCTTGCCGTGAACCAGGGGCTGGAATGCAGCGCCGACGGCACGCCGCTTCGCCACCCGACTCGGCCCGAGCCGAGGTATGAGCCGCTCAAGGCCTGGCACCATTTTCGCATCCTGCTCAAGGACAAGGAAAACACCGCCGAGGTGTTCAAGATCTTCGACGCGCTGCCGTCAAATGATTTCATGCGCCGGGTGCGCGCGCTGACGCTGAGCGATCAGGGCGAGAAATTGCGGACGCACGAAAGCAGCCTTGCGCCGATTCTCGACGATCATGCAGCGCTGCGCAAGCTGCCCAAGGGCTCGGTCGCTCATGCCTATTGCGATTTCATGGAGCGCGAAGGCCTGTCTGCGGCGGGCCTGGTCGAAGAGTCAGAGAAATCGGGTCGGCCGACCTATCCCGATCTCATCCAGTGGTATGGCTATCGCCTGCGCGATACACATGATCTGATGCACGTCCTAACGGGATATGGCCGCGATGCGTTGGGCGAACAATGCGTATTGCTGTTCACTCATGGGCAGAACCCCAGCCACGGGCACCTGCTGCTCGGCTATGCGGGCGCCTGGCATATGAAGGGCCTGGTGAAGAGCAAGGCCCCGGTGTTCCGCGCGGTGCGCCAGGCGCATCGTACAGGGCGTGCCTGCCCCTCGCTGGTGGGAATGTCGATCACCGACCTGTTGGCGATGGACCTTGCCGAAGCGCGAACGATGCTCAACATTCCCGATCCGGACTGGTACCGCGAATGTCACCGCGTGTGGTGCAGCGAGGGGATCGACCCTTACGACATGTTGGCGCGAGGGGAGCCCGCTGCACTGCCGGCGTGACCCTTCAGCGCAATTCCTTGCGGATCACCAGCTTGAGGCCAGACCAGGTCTCGTCAATCGCGCAGACCTTGGTATCGACCAGCCCCAGCGGCAGGCACAGTTCGCGGATCGTGTCTTCTGTGACGTCGGTCGGGACTTGTGAGGCCCGCTTGGGCCAGCTGACCCAGATCTGACCGTCAGGAGCGATCTGCTGACGCAGCGATGCGAGCAGATGTGCGAGTTCCGCGCGTTCGGTGACGAACACATGCGCCGCGTCAATACCTTCGGCGGGATCGGCAACAAAGGTCAGATCGAGCGCATATTCGTCGATTTCGTCCTGAACGCTTTCGGGCATGGCATGGAACCACACGCGCTGCCCGTCACGCAGGGAGAGCTTTTTCGCCAATGGCGTGCCCGAATAGCCGGTGGTCATTGTCAAAATCCTCCCTGTTCGCGCAGCGAATGGGGAGGGGGACCATCCGCAACGCGGATGGTAGAGGGGCTACTGCATAACTCAACAATCGCAACAGCCACCCCGGCCACATCGCGCAAAACGTCCCCTGCAGGTATCCGAATTATCATGAGACCTCGCTCCCGCAGAATTGTATCTCTCCTCTCATCCCGCAAGTGGCGATCACCCATGTCGTGCGCGATTCCATCGATTTCGATTACCGTCTTTTTCGATGCGCAATAAAAGTCCGCGATGTAGGGTCCGACCGGATGCTGCCGTCTGAATTTCAGACCGGCTGGTCGGGTGCGCAGAATTTGCCACAGCATGACTTCGGGCAGCGACATGTCGTTGCGCAGTGCGCGCGCCTTGCGGACCGTCGCCTTGGTTGTCGATCGCGTCATTTGCCCCTCCGCCAGGCCTGCGGCCTGCCACCTCCCCATGCCTGCGGCACGGGGAGGATTGTCACGCTTTCACCGCTCCATCCAATCGCGGAAGAAGCTCTCGTGCGCGGCGCGCAGGTCGGCGAGGGGGACTTCGGCGATCATCGTCGATTCGTCCGGGCCGACCCAGATCGTTTTGCCGCCGGTCCAGCCGATGAAGCAGCAGCCTACGTCCGCCTCAAGCGCGAGCTTTTCCACCACATGGAAATGCATGGGTTCGGTGACGACATAGCGTGCCTGGTTCTCGGCAAAAAGCGACCATGCGTGCCTGAGCTTTTCGCTGTCCACCAGGTCTTCGAAAGAGGTGGTGTGCAGCCGCGCCCCGACATTGCCCGCGAGCGCCATTTCGGTGACTGCGACCAGTATGCCGCCGTCGGAAACGTCATGTACCGCGGTCACCAGCCCTTGTTCGATCAGCATGCGCACGAATTCGCCATTGCGCCTCTCGGCCTCAAGATCGACGCGCGGTGGCAGACCGGCCTCGATCCCGTGGCAGATCTCGAGCCAAGTTGACTGGCCGGTTTCGGGCACGGCCTTGCTGTCCGCACCGATAAGCAGCATCCTTTGCGCTTCACCCTTGAACCCCATTGTCATCATCTTCGAATAATCATCGATGATGCCGACGCCGCCGATGGCGGGCGTGGGGAGAATGGCCGAGCCGCCCTCCCCATCTTTTTTGGCAGCCTTGCTCTCGTTGTAGAGGCTGACATTGCCGCTCACGATCGGGAAATCAAGCGCGCGGCAGGCATCGCCCATCCCCTCGAGCGCATGGACGAACTGGCTCATGATTTCGGGCCGCTGCGGGTTGCCGAAATTGAGGCAATTGGTCACCGCCAGCGGGCGCGCGCCCACCGCGCAGAGGTTGCGATATGCCTCGGCAATCGCCTGCTTGCCGCCCTCGTATGGGTCGGCATAGACATAGCGCGGTGTGCAATCGGTGGTGATCGCCAGCGCCTTCTTTGTGCCATGCACGCGCACCACGCCCGC
>PNJY01000033.1 GCA_013822125.1 Erythrobacter sp.
GCTGGCGCGCTCAGGCGGGCCTTCAAGCGCGGGGATCGTCAACGATCTCGATCACTTCCTCATCGGTCACGCGCGAACGGTTGGCGACACGCGGCTGATCCAGGCTGGCCAACACCGGCGAATCGCGGTCGTAGACATCGCCAAAAGTTGCCAGCTTGCCGTCAATATCGGATGCCATAGTGAAATAGGTGATATAGACCGGCAGGCGCCGTGTGATCGGGACACGGGTGTATTCGCGCGAATTGGAGATCGTCACCGCCTGCTCCTTGTCGGCGCCCTTGCCCAGAATGGCGATGGTCATAGCCAGTTCCAACGCGCGCTCGACGCGGATGCAGCCGTGGCTGAACGCACGCACATCGCTGTTGAACAGGTTGCGCGCAGGGGTATCGTGGAGAAAAATCGCGTGCCGGTTGGGCATGTCGAGCTTCACCAGCCCCAGCGAATTGCCCGGCCCGGGTTGCTGGACCACCCCTATCCAGCCATTCTCGCCTTTGACCGCCTTGTACCCGGCCTGCCTCGCCCAGGACGGGTTGTTGAGCACCTTCTGCCCCAGTCCTTCGCCCACGACGATACTTTGCGGCACCGTCCAGGTCGGGTTGAAGATCACACCCTCAACCAGTTCGGCCAGTTGCGGCGTGGCGGTGCGCCCCGGTTTGCCGACTATCGTGCGGTAGGTCGCGATAATGCGGTCGTTGACCGTCAGCCGCAATTGGTATTCGGGCACATTGGTAATCAGATATTGCTTGCCCAGATCGCGGGCCAACCAGCGCCAGCGATCCATGTTGGCGCGGATCAGCTTGCGCCGTTCGGTGTCCTCGGGCGCAGTCAGCGCCAGTTCTTCGCGCAGGCGGGCATAGTCGGGATGCGTAGGGTCGAGCTGCGCAAGCGTCCCGGCGATGTCGCCGCTGGCGAGCGCCCCTGCAAGCAGATCGGCGGTCGGGAAGCGCAGGTGATCGGGGTCCTGCACGAACCACTGCTTGCGCGCCTCCATTGGCGTGCGGCCATCGCGCAGGTCTTCGACCAGCCAGGCGAAGCTGCGGCTGGCCAGGACGTCGAGATTTTCCGACGGGCCCTGTGCCACCGCTTCCCTGAGCAAGTCGGGTTGATAGTCCGCCGGATCGAGACCCTCGGTCCCGATCGAGCCGATCGCAGCGAGCAGCGCGCGAGCGTTGGCCAGGCTCCACGGGAGCACCAGCGGCTTTTCTTCCTTCTGCTCCTCGCCCTGGATAACGGGCTGCGAAATCATCCTGGGAAAGGCCTGGTCGAACGCGTTCGGCGCGGGAGTGTCGGCAGATCTGGCGGCTTGCGGGGGCAACAGGTCTTGCGGCCCGGCAGTCTGCGCCATTGCGGTGCTCGCCAGTACGGCAAGCGCAGCACCCGTGCACAACCCGATCGCCCTGATTGTTCCAAACGTCATCAAATTCCTGCCAGTCACTGTATGCGGCGATTGCCGATGCGCGAGCCGCAAAGCACTGTCAATCCAGCGGCTCCAATGCCCTCTCTTTCAACTATCCCGCTTTCGCTTTGCTGAATCGCGCAATTGGTGGTGACGAAGCCACAGCGCAGCTCTAGACGCCGATAATGCATCGCAATCCGATTTTCCTTCCGGTCCTGGCCGCAATCATCGGCATCGGGTTCTTTTCTGGCATGGATGCGATCATGAAGAGCGCTTCGATTGCGATCGGCGCCTACAGCGCATTCTTCCTGCGCAGTGTGATCGGTTTCGCGATGATCTTGCCTTACTGGCTTGTCCGGGAACGCAACTGGCCGCAGCGCGCGGTGCTCAAGGTCCATCTCGTGCGCGGCGTCGTGGTCGCCTTCATGGGTTGGAGCTTCTTCTTCTCGCTGATCTATCTTCCGTTGGCGGAAGCGATCGCGCTGTCCTTCATCTCGCCGCTGATCGCGCTTTATCTGGCGGCCGTCCTGCTGGGGGAACAGATCCATCCTCGCGCGATCGTTGCCGCGATCCTGGGGCTGATCGGGGTCACCATCATCGTCGGCGGCAAGATCGGGCAGGAAAACCTTTCGGACGATGTCGTCATCGGCCTTGTCGCGCTACTGGTTTCGGCGGTGCTCTATGCCTGGAACCTGGTGCTGCAGCGCCAGCAGGCGCTTCTGGCCAGCCCAAGCGAGATCAGCACTTTCCTCAACGGTTCGATCGCGCTTACCATGCTGGCGGGGGCACCGTTCCTGCTGGTCGTGCCCGAAGGCGGGGTCTGGCTCGAGCTCACGGCCAGCGCGGCCATGGCGGTCGCCGCTGCGCTCTGCCTGTCGTGGGGTTATGCCAGGGCCGAAGCGCAGGTGCTGGTGCCGATCGAGTACTCGGCCCTTTTGTGGGCCATTGCGCTAGGCTGGTGGTTGTTCGGCGAGCAGGTGACGTTGGCGACGGTTTCGGGCGCGCTGCTGATCGTGGTGGGATGCCTGATCGCGACCACGCGCCGTCCCGAACCATCAGCGATTTAGTGGGTGCTGACTCTAGGGGCTACTCGCCTGCCTCGCGCCGCCTGATCATGTCCTTGAGGCGCGCAAGCCGTTCTGGCGGCAGCACCTCCGCGTGGTCGTAATAGCTCTCGAAATGCGGAATGCCAGCTGGGAGCGTGACCCAGGGCATGCGTTCGGCGGTAAAAATGATCGCGTCGGGCGTTAACGAACCAGGCTCATCGAGCGTACCGACCCGCAATCCAAGCCCCAGCTCGCCCAATCTGGGATAATGACTGAAAATGGCGGTACCACAGCAGGCGCAGCGAAAGATGCGGTGCGGCCCGCCGCTGCCGGCTTTGACCGCGTACTGTGTCAGCTCGCCGCTCAGCAGCTCGAAGTTCTCGGTTTCGGTGAACGCGTTGACGACCGAAGTGCCGCCGGTCTGCTGCTGACATTGGCGGCAATGGCAGTTGTTGACGAAGATCGGCTCGCCGCGCAGCCGATAACGCACCGCGCCGCAAGCGCATCCGCCTTCCCTGATCCTTTCACTCATTCCTCGGTCCTCCTGCTTGGCCTATGCGCTGCCCGCTGTGGCAGTCTGGCTGGGGTATTTTTGAGTCTGATCACTTCGCCCAGCCGGGCGGCAGCCGCGCTTCCACGACTTGCCGCAGGACAAAGCCCGATTCCATCCGCACCACGCCGGGCAGACGGGCCAGCTCTTCGCGGTGAACCTCGGCAAAATGATCGAGCGAGCGCACCATTACCGAAACCAGATAGTCGTCGCGCCCGCTCATCAACTCGCACTGGACCACGCTGGGGCTGGCCGCCACCGCCGCCTCGAACGCTTCCATCTGCTCGCGGCTCTGGCTCGCCAGCGTCATGCGGATATGCACGCGCGCGCCATAGCCAAGCTGCACCAGATCGAGGTCGGCACGATAGCCTCGGATCAGGCCAGTTTCTTCCAACGCCCTTTGTCGCCGTGCAATCGCGGTGGGGGAGCGGCCGATCGACTCGCCAAGTTGCTGGTGCGTGGCGCGGCCATCGCTACTGAGCGCACCGAGTAGCTGGCGATCGATAGAATCGAGTTCCATGCCGTATTCCTTTGCGATTTGGCATGTTTATGCAGGATATCTGCATCAACGCTCCATTCTGCCCATTACTTCGCCGGGAAACAAGGGCAAAATGAGTGTATTCTGCGCGGCATAAATCACATGTGGAGATGAGCCATGCTGGTAGGCGTTCCCAAGGAAATCAAGACACATGAGTATCGCGTCGGGCTGACGCCTGAGGCGGTGCGCGAATATGTAGCGGCGGGACATCGGGTGATCATAGAGACGCGTGCGGGCGAAGGCATCAGCAAAGGAGACGACGTATATCGCGCCGCCGGTGCCGATGTGGTCGATACCGCGGCAGAGGTCTTTGCGCGTGCAGACATGGTGGTCAAGGTCAAGGAGCCGCAGCCGAACGAATGGGTTCAGCTGCGCGAGGGGCAGATCCTCTATACCTATCTTCACCTCGCCCCCGATCCCGATCAGGCGCGCGGATTGATGGCTTCGGGCGTTTCCGCAGTTGCCTATGAAACGGTGACCGCGCCCGATGGGTCGTTGCCATTGCTCGCCCCGATGAGCGAAGTCGCCGGTCGGCTCTCGATCGAGGCCGCAGGCACTGCGCTGCGCGCGTTCAATGGCGGGCGCGGTGTGCTGCTGGGCGGTGTACCCGGCGTGCTCCCGGCCAAAGTGCTGGTGCTGGGCGGCGGCGTGGTCGGCACGCAGGCTGCGCGTATGGCGGTGGGACTGGGCGCAAATGTCGAGATCTTCGACCGCTCGCTGCCGCGCCTGCGCGCGCTTGACGAGATGTTCCAGGGCCGCGTCACCACACGCTTCTCCACCATGGCCACGATCGAACAGGCGATCTCCGATGCCGACGTGGTGATAGGCGCGGTGCTGATCCCCGGTGCTGCCGCGCCGCATCTGGTCACGCGCGCGATGTTGGGGCTGATGAAGCCGCGCGCGGTGCTGGTCGATGTCGCGATCGACCAGGGCGGCTGCTTCGAAACCTCGCACCCAACCACGCATGCCGATCCGACCTATGAGGTGGACGGGATCATCCATTACTGTGTCGCCAACATGCCGGGCGCAGTACCGCTGACCAGCAGCTATGCGCTCAACAATGCGACGTTGCCGTTCGGGCTGGCGCTGGCGAACAAGGGGATTGCGGCGTGCGAGCACGATCCGCATCTTGCCCCCGGGCTCAACGTCCATAAGGGCAGGATCGTCAACAAGGCTGTGGCAGAGAGCCTCGGCTTTTAGGGTCAGGACTCGCTAATCACATGGCCGTGGCTTGAGCCGGAATTGTTCAGGGCACGGAGCGAGCGAAGGGGAATAGTGGTGCTATTGATCGAGTGAGCGACACAGCCCTGGGCAATTCCGGCCAAGTCCTGCGGATGGCCGTTTGCGGGCGAACTGCATCGTCGAACCACTCATCCGGGGCATCTACCCCGCATTTCGCGGTTCTCCTTGCATTTCATCCCGCAAACGAGCCACCACGGCTCATGCGATTAGCGAGTCCTGACCCTAAGGCGCGCTCGCTGTGCGAGCCTCGATCCGTGCAGTGACATCGGCGAAAGCATCGGGCGCGATTACCCGTCCGCCGCTTGCGACGAACCGCGCGCGCCAGCGCGGAGCATCGGCGACGATACCGGCCAGGGTTTCGCGCGCCTCATCGCTTTCGAGCACGCGCCCGGCCAGAGCGGGCAGGCGTTCGGCCTGCGGGTCGAGCACCCACAACGCGGCCAGCCGCCGTGCGGCCTCAGCGTCGTCGCCCGCATCGAGCGCGATCAGCAGCATCGCCTCTTGCGTCGTGCGGTCACGCCAGCCGCGCCGCGCAGCCAGCTGGATGGTGCGGTAGGCGACTTCTGGCTGGCCGACGGCGATCTGCGCCTCTGCCAGCAGGCGCATATGTTCGGCAGGAACGGGGCGACGCCGGACCAGAAGCCTCACCTCGGCAAGCGCCTGCGCATTATCGCCAGCCAGCGCATCGGAAGCGATCCGCCGCTGCGCAAACGAGCGTGCAGGCCCCGGCACCATGGGAGCGAACTGCGGATCGCGGCGCGTTTGCCGGTCGAGTTGCGCCGCCGCCGCGATTACCGCAACGCCGAGCAGCAGGACGGGCCAGATCACGCGCATCATTTGCCGTGCTCCTTGCCATTGCCGAATCGCACCACCAGGGCCAGTGCCAGCGCGGACAGCGCCAGCAGCGCCTGATTGCGCAGCGGGTAATCGACCAGCGATTGCAGCGCCACGGCGAGCAGCACCGCGCTGCCCGCCCAGGCTATCCGGCGCTCAGTCCGATGCCGCGCGGCGAAGCTGTGCCAGCCGATCAGCGTCAGCCAGCCCGCGATCACCAGCAGGCCCGGTAAGCCTGCTTCGACTGCCACTTCGAGATAGTCGTTATGTGCCCGGCCCGCCCTGCGCTCGGTCAGGTTCTCGAGCGACTCGTCTGCCTGAAACACCTCGTCGAATGTGCCCATGCCCGCGCCGAGCGGCCAATAGCGGTGCACGGAAAATGCGGCATCGTCCCAAATGAAGGCGCGCGCATCGCCCGCCTGCGCGAACCGGTCGAGCGACACTTCGGCCCTGCTGCCGGGAAGCACTGCGATTGCGGCCAGGCTCATGGCGGCCACAGCCGTCGTGCCGAGGACGAGCGTACGGAGCCGTAGCGCTGCCCACTTCCGCGAGACTAGCCAGCCAAGCAGTCCGGCCAGCAGCACAGCCGCACCCAGCGCCATCGCGCTGCGCGATCCGGTCAGCACTATTCCCACTGCCAGCACCGTCCCGCCTGCCGTTTTCAGCCATGCCATGCCGGGCAGCGGGCGCAAGGGCGGCAGCAGCGCCAGCAGAATCACGCAGGCGACAAGGAACAGTCCCGTCGAATTGCGGTTGGCAAAGCTGCCGAACAGCACGCCGGGCATCGGGTTTTCAGGGTAAAGCAGGCCCCAATTACCGTTGGAGAGCACCTGCGGGACACCGATCAGGAAATTGGCGAAACCCAGTGCCACCACCAGCCAACCCAGCAACAGCAGATCACGGCGGGGAACATGCCATGCCAGAGCCAGCACGGTGAGCGGCACGATCAGCCCCAGCACCGCCACCAGCGTTCGCCCGGGATCGAGCGAAAATGGGCGCCATCCTGCTCCTCCGACAAGTTCAAGCGCCTCGACAGCAAGCTCCCGTCCGGGAAGCCCGGTCCAGATGGTCGGCGGTAACGGAATCAACCCCGCCACCGGAACGGCAATTGTCGCTGCTGCCAATGCCCGCAGGCCAAGCGGAGCGTCACGCCAGAAACCAAAGAAGAGTTGTCGGTGAAATACCAGAATTGCCAATGCGAGAAGTTGAACGACAAGATTGAACAGGCCATAGGCCACCCCACCGCCGCCCAGAACGAGCGCTGCGATCAACAGGGCCGCCAGCGAAAACCGCCCCGTCGGCATCCTGGCTGGTACGCCCACGCTTGTTGGCGCCCTACTCAATGGTTGGGTCAGGTTGCGCCGTTCGACTGAACGGGGACATCGGGTTCCTCCGTTGGCCTACGCGGGTTATCGCCGGAGGATTTACCCGAAACCAGGATTGCGATGGCGCCGATCACACCCAACGTTCCGAACAACGCCAGCAGCAAATCGCTGCCCGACAAGTTGCTCTCGCCGCCCAGCAGCAGGCCCGCCGCACCATCGTCATCGTCCCCACCTTGCGAGGAATAGGTGGACGTGTCCGGTGCACGGGTATTGGCCTGCACCGCGATCGGCGTGGCAACGAGCGCGCCAGCGGCAACGGCTGCGGTGAGATGCGAAAATTTGCCTTTCACGACCCTGACCTTCCTCACAAACCGGGGCCTGCATATCCGGCCTTCGTTAACACTTCAACACGGCTTTGATATGCCGGCTGGTGAATGATCGGTTCAGGGGAATGGCGCGGCGCGATCGCAGCAGTTATGCACGGCGGCAAGATCATGGTTCCAATCCCGCCACTCGCCTGCTGGCACGAGCCGGAGCGGCTGCTTGCGCCCGTCAGGGCAGGTGCCGCAGCGCAGGCCTGCCTGCGCCTTGCGATGACGCTGCGGCGAGCGCAGGTTCCGCCACTGGAAGGCACCGTTCTGTTCGAAGAGGATGGCTTTGCAATGACTGCGGACGGGTTCCGCTTCACTACGCCAAGCGGCATCGAATTTCACTATCGGCTGGGCGGGCAGGTCATCGCCGAGGTCAACGGCCCCGCACAGGAAGCGGAACTGCCGCTCTACCTATGGGGCACCGTCTATGGCGCTGTTGCCTGGCTCAACGGACTGGCGGTGCTGCATGCCAGCGCGGTATCCATCGGCGGAGGAGCCATCGCCTTCACCGCACATTCGGGTGGAGGCAAGTCCACAATGGCGGCCATGCTGGTGCGGGAGGGCCTGCCACTGGTGTGCGACGATACGTTGGTGCTAGCGCCCAGCAGCGGCGGGCCGCTCGCCATTCCCGATGCCAAGCCGCTCAAATTGTGGGAGGACGCGCTCGAATTGACGGGGCTGGCGGCGACCGGACCGATCCACGCGGTGCCCGGCAAGCATTATTGCCAGCCGCCCGCACGCGCCGACCATCCCACAGTGCTGCGCCATCTGGTCCTGCTGGCACCGGGCGAGAACCTCGCGCTCGAACAGCTTTACGGCGGCGCAAAGCTCGCGTTGCTGGCGGAGGCACTCTATCGCCCGGCCATTCATGCCGGGCGCCGAGATGACGGCCTCCATGGGAAGATCATGTTGGGGCTCGCAAGGTCACTGGAGGTATGGATTCTGCGGCGGTCGCAGGATTTCAGGCGTTCCGAGGCGCCGGTCGAACTGGTCATGCGACAGTTCCTTTGATCCGGAAGGGCTTCGTTCCTGGCCGATGCTTGCAATGAAGGGTAAATTCCTTAATGGATGCCGGTATATCGGCCCCGCGTATTTCGCGATTTGTGGAGCGACAGCAGATGTCACAGGTTCATGTCCAGAAGACGGATCGCAAGCCCTGGCAGCCTCCGGTTCTCGAACGGCTGAGCGTCGATCTTTCCGCGATCCGGCAGAAGCTGGCGGCCAAGATCGATTCCAAGGCAGTGGGGCAAATAAGCTGATCTCACCACTCAACCCGTTGCGAGCTTCGTGACCCGGACCGATCGTGAAACTGTGCGCAAAATCCAAAAATGCCCCGATGCGTTCCTCTCCAGCGATGTCGATGGTGAACTGATCATCGTGCACGGCCAGACAGGCGGTTTCTTCTCGCTGAAACAGGTCGGATATCAGATCTGGCGCGCGCTCGACGATGAATCCGATCTGACGCGGATCTGTGAACGGCTTTGCGAGGAATACTCCGTCGCGCCCGAAGAATGCAGCAGTTCGGTCGCGCTTTTCGCGCAGCAATTGGTCGATGCCGGTTTCGCCGAATACGCCTGAAATCGGGCGGCCTGCCCTGAAGAGGCCGGACAGACAACCGTCGGTCTGGGCGTTGCGGTTCGAAACCATCCGCGCGGTGTTGCTGTTGCTGCGCGCGCAGTTCCTGATCCGGTTTGTGCCCATGGCCCGCTGGCACAGCTCGTTGGGGCAGGCAGTCGAGGTGGCGAAGACGGATTCAGTCGGCAGCGCGCAACCTGACCCTGCGGCGTTTGCCTTTGCGCGGGCACGGGCGCGGAGAGTGGAGCGGGCGGCAGCGCGCCTTCCCTGGGAAACGAGCTGCCTTGCCCGGGCTATGGCGCTGCAATGGCTGCTGGCACCTGCGGGGTGCGCAACCAGGCTGGTGATCGCCATGCAGCGCGAGGATTGGCGCGCAGAGCATGGCTGGCACGCCTGGGTCGAGTTGGACGAGGTGATGTTGATCGGCCAATGCGATCCCACGCGCTACCATCGCGTCTTGTGCTTCGCCCGGTAAGACGGGGATGGCCGCCGCCAACGACCTGCTGATCGCGGCAGCATTCGACTTTGATGGCGGCGCCTGGTTTGCGCCCCTCCAGCACAGGATCGTGGCAGCGCTGGCACCCGGCAAGGCCGGGTCGGTGCGCAATGGTACGGCGGGCGGGGCCTTCTTCGCCGCGCGCGCCGATGGCCCGCTTGGCGCAGCGGCGGCGAAGCCGAAGGAATTCGTGCCGCATTGCGGCGAGGACGGCAGCCTGATCGTCATGGCTGGCCGGATTCAGGACCGTGCCGAGCTTGCGGTTCGCCATGGTCTCGACCCCGCTCTTAACGACACCGCACTATACGCGCGGCTTTTTGCGCGCCACGGCGATCGATGCGACCGGCTGATCCACGGCGATTACGCGGTGATACAGTGGTACCCGCAAAATCAGCAAGTGCGGCTCGCGCGCTCGGCCACCAGCTTCTGCCCGCTGCATTACTGGCGCGACGGCAATCGGCTGGTCGTATCCTCGATCCCGCGTGCGTTGTTCTCCGCCGGGATGGATGTGCGGATCGACGATGCCAAGCTGGGCGATGCACTGTTGCTCAATTACCGCGACGCCACGCGCAGCTGGTATCGGGGATCGTGCCGGGTCGCGTGCGGCACTTTCGAGCTGCACGGGCCTGATCGCACAGTGCGCCAGCGCTTCTGGTCGGTTGAAAACGTGCCGCAGGTGCTCTTCGCCCGCGACGAGGATTATGTCGAGGCGGTCGATGAACAGTTTTGCCGCGCGACGCGTGCTGAACTGGAAGGGGTTTCGCGCCCGGCGATCGCGTTGTCGGGCGGGCTCGATTCGCAGTGTGTGGCGAGTTACATCCTCAGCGAAGGGTCCGCCGATTTGCGCTTGCCCGCCTTCACAGGGGTGCCTCAGGCTGGCTGGTACTGCGACGGGCGCAGAAGTTCGTTTGGCGATGAGAGTGGGCATGTGCGCGCACTTGCGGCAATGAACCCGCAGATCGAACCCCATTTCATCAGCGGCGAGCAGCACCGATTTGGCGATCAGCTCGAAAAAATGGCCATGTTGAGCGGGTGGCCCGTGCGCAACGAATCCAACATGCACTGGATTCACGAGGCATACGCCGGCGCCGGGGCAATGGGCTGCGATGTGTTGTTCTTCGGCGGGGCGGGCAACACCGGCTTGAGTTATGACGGGTTGACCGGTTACCCCACCTGGTTGCGACGCGGGCAATGGCTGCGCCTCGCGCGAGAACTTGGTGCCAGTGCCGATCCGCGCCCATTATGGCGGCGCGCGATTTCCCTGGCGTTGATGCCCAATTTACCGCTTTCGCTGCGGCGTTCGATCGACAACATTCGCGGGCTCAAACCCTCGCCGTTTACCAGTTGGTGCCCGATGGCCGAGCACTTTGCCCGAAGCAGCGGAGCCTTGCAGCGCGCACGTGCGGCACAATTCGACCCATATTTCTACCCCTCCCCCAATTCGCGCGAATGGCGCGCCAGGGTGCTCGACGATCTCTTCAGCGAAAGCGCTGAGATCGAACTGGGCCTGCGCCTGCTGCACGGCGTGGGTTATCGCGATCCCACGCTCTACCGCCCGCTGCTCGAGTTGTGCATCGGAATCGGCGACGAACAATATCTGCGCGGCGGGACCGATCGCTGGCTGGCCAGGCGGCTGCTCAAAGGCAGGGTGCCCGAAATGGTCCGGTTGGAATGCAGGGCCGGGCGACAGGCGGCCGATTGGGCGCTGCGCATGGCTGCCGAGCGAGACGCGCTTACCGCCGAACTTGAAGGCATGCGCGCCGATCCCTGGCTTGCCGAGCGGTTCGACCTTGAGCGACTGACGAGCGATTTTCGCGCCTGGCCGGGAACTGACGGCCCGGCGGCACGATATCCGCTCAAAATCGGTGCGGCGGTGGCCAGCGCCATATCGACGGCACGCTTCGTTCGCTATGCATCGGGGCGCAATGTCGGTTGAGAGGGGCACATCGAGCAGCGCTTCGCTGCAATATCTGATCAAGCTTGCGGGCGCGAGGCGGATCGCGGTGCTCGGGGTACTGCTGGTTCTGTCAGGCCTGACCGAAGGGCTGGGCCTGCTCACGCTGGTGCCGCTCACGCAATTGCTGGCGGGCGACACGAGATTTGCTGGGCAGGGGGGATGGCTGGCAGGACTGGAAACGGTTGGTCCGGTGCAATTGCTACTGATCGTGGTCGGGCTGGTCTGCCTGCGCGCTGGGCTGGTCCATCTGGCCAGCGAGAGCCGCCGCCGCCTTGGGCTCGACATCACGCGGCAGCTGCGTAATTTGGCGCATGGTGCGGTCATGCGGGCCGATTGGCGCTGGCTCAGCACACAAGGAAGCGCCGATCACGCCGCGCTAATCATGGGAGAAGCGGACCGTGCGGGCATGCTGGCGGATCGCGCGCTGACAGTGGCGGCTCTGGCAGTGACGCTGGCGATCCTGCTGCTCACCGCGCTGGTCATCGCGCCGCCGCTGGCGGGCGTTATGCTGGCGGCGGCGGCGCTGCTTTCGCTGCCGCTGCTCGTCCTGCAGTCACGCAAGGGTGCGCGTGCCGACGCCTACCTCAATGCCTATTTGCGCCTGCAACGTGTGGTTGGCGATGGCATTGCCAAGCTGCGCGCAGCGCGCATCGCCGGAGCCGGTGAGGCGCTCGCCAGTGAATTCGAGAGTGCATCTGACGCGCTGCGCCAGCACGAGCTCGACTATTTCCGCCTCGGTCACTTACTGCAGATGCTGTTCCAGATGCTGGCGGCGGCGCTGCTCGCCTGCGCCATCTACCTTGCCCTGTTTGTGTGGCAGACGCCGCTGGCGGTGTTTGTCCCGGTGCTGGCGATTGCGATCCGCAGCGTTCCGCTCGTCGCAAGTCTGCTCCAAGCTCTGCGTGGCTGGAGCCATGTGCTCCCGGCGCTGGGCAGCCTGCGCGAATTGATTGCGCAGGCGCGCGCGCATCAGGAGCCGGAAGGAAGCGCGGGAGAGAGGCTGAACTTCGGGAGCGAAATCACGCTTGAAAAGGTCAGCCTGCACCATGCCGGGCGATCCGCACCGGTGCTCAGCGATTTCAGTCTCAGCATCGTATCGGGGAGCGTGACGGCGGTGACCGGGCCATCGGGATCGGGCAAGAGCAGCCTCGCCGACATGCTCTGTGGGCTTTACGCGCCCGATTCGGGTGAGCTACGGGTCGATGGGGTTGCGCTTGACCCCGCGCGCCGCCTAGCCTGGCGCGGGCAGGTGGCCTATCTTGAGCAGGTTCCCTTCTTCCTCGACGCGACGCTCGCGGAAAACCTCGCCTGGGGGCTGCGACAGGTCGATGATGCACGAATCGCACGCGCACTTGCCGCTGCATCGGCGGAATTCGTGCGCGATCTTCCCGATGGGCTCGCGACCCGCATGGGCGAACGCGGGCGGCAGTTTTCTGGCGGCGAGAAGCAGCGCATCGCGCTTGCCCGTGCACTGCTGCGCAATCCCGATCTGCTGATCCTCGATGAGGTCACCGCCTCGCTTGATGCCGCGAATGCTGCGGCGGTTCGGCAGTCGATAGCCGGGCTGCGCGGCGCCCGCACGATTGTATTGCTGACGCATGACCGCAAGCTGCTGGCGCTGGCCGACAGCGTGATCGAGCTGGGCAACAATGGCTGAGGCCGGGGCCAGCGTTGACAAGGCTGCGGGCGACCTTTTGCTGGAGATCTGCGCCGCACCCGATCACGATCATGCTGCCACACTAAAGGCGCTGGCGCCGGGCCAGTGGCACGATCTGCTGGCACTGGGCCAACTGACGCGCACGTTGCCGCTGGTCGCGCGGGCGATGCATCGGGCGCAGCTGAGCGACACCATGCCGCCCGCGCTGGCCGAACCATGGCGCGAGGAACTGCGCTTACAGGCGATGCGTACGCTGGTACAGGCGCAGGAGATCGCCCGCACGCTGGGCCTGCTTGCTGCCGAGGGCTTTTGCCCGATCGCGCTCAAGGGACTGGCGTTGGCTTTCCGCTATTATCCTGACCCATCGCTGAGGCCGCTGCGCGATCTCGACCTGCTCATGACGGTGGACGAAGCTCCTGCGGCGCAGCAATTCCTGCTATGCCATCCGCAATATCGGCGGCGGCGCGGAGCGGGGCACTATGGTGTCGATCACAGCCATCAGCTGCCCGAAATCGAGCATGTCGAGAGCGGCCTGGTGATCGAGCTGCACCACCGCATTAACGCGCGCGGCTGGCCGGGCGAGGCGGCGCTGCTCGCCATGCTGCGCGACGATTGTCAGCCGGTGACGCTGTTGGGCCAGCAGATCATGGTCCCTTCGCCAGAGGTCAATTTGTTGCATCTGGTGGAGCACGCAACGCTCCATCACCTGTTCTGCAACGGTCCGCTGCTTCTGGCCGATCTGTATTATCTTGCGGCCAGCCGTCCGATCGACTGGAGCCGCCTGCACACGCTGGCCGGGACGATGCATTTGCGCAACGCGCTCAACCTGGTGCTGGCGCTGGCCGCCGACCTTGGCGCGCATTGGCCGCCGTATGCTGCCTCTACGGAAATCGCGCCCGAACATCTGGCGGCGGCGCGCCGCGCATTGGTGGGCGGAGATGAACGCGCGCGGGTTCTTGCGCTCCGGAACCGGCTCGATCAACGCGCTGGCGGCAAGGCGCGGCTGCACGATGCGGCCTTGCGGCTGTTGCGCCCCGATCCTGTCGAACTGGCGCGCCATTCGGGTCATGCGCCCGATACGGCGCTGCGCTGGCTTGGCTATCCCGGATGGCTGAAGGAAAAGGGGCGGCGATTCTGGCAGCTTACGCGTGACGCGGGTGCGCAAAAAGCGGGCGCGGCGCAAGCGGGATTGGCTTCCTGGCTGCATCAGGGTTAGTGCGTGAAAATGGGCCGGTTGGATTTGAGACTGCTGCGGTGAACAAGGTGCTGGTCACCGGCGCTGCGGGACAACTTGGCCGCACGATCCTCGCGGCCAGTCCCATGGGCTGGGAATGCCGGGGCCTGACGCGGCATGATCTCGATCTGCGTGATGCACAGGCTATCGAGAGCCTGATTATGACCGAGCGGCCCGAGCTTGTCATCAATGCTGGTGCCTATACCGCGGTCGACCGGGCCGAGGCTGAGTCGGACCTGGCCATGGTCGTCAACGCGCGCGCGCCGGGGGCACTGGCTGGGGCATTGAGCACTTACGGTGGGCGGCTAGTCCAGATTTCGACCGATTACGTCTTCGACGGACGCTCGTCGCGGCCCTATCTGCCGACCGACCCGGTCAATCCCCTCTCGGTCTATGGTACGACCAAGGCGGCGGGCGAAAGCGCGGCGGGTCCAGACGCGATCATCCTGCGCACAAGCTGGGTCCATGCGGCAGGCGGGCAGAATTTCGTGACGACAATGCTGCGGCTGATGCGCGAGCGCGAAGAGCTGAGTGTTGTCTGCGACCAGATCGGTGCGCCCAGTTGGGCGCCCGATATCGCGCGCACCATCTGGCAATTAGCCGCGCAGAGGCATCCCGGCATTTACCACCACTGCGACGCAGGGCAGGCCACCTGGTACGAACTTGCAAGAGCGATAGCAGACGAAGCGCTGGCGCTGGGGCTCATTTCGCGCGCGCCGAAAATCCGCCCCGTCACCAGCGATCTATATCCCGCGGCAGCGCGACGTCCGGCGTATTCTGTGCTCGATGACAGCGATACACGCGCGCTGCTGGGCGACGCGACCGCGCATTGGCGGGTCAATTTGCGGCGGATGCTGGAGGAGCAGGCAACGTTCGGCTGAATCAAGTGCCTGGCGCCTGTCCCCGATCATCTGATCGAGTACACTCTGCGCCTTCGCCAGCACCCTGGTGCCCCCTTCGCCGCAACTGATTTCAAGGATTCGAGCGGCTGGATTGGCGGGCAGCTGAGCGACAATATCGGTGCGAACCCCCGCAAAATACTTGCGCGGCTTGTCGGCAACTTGCGCCGCAGTATAGGTGTGGTCACTCATGGCAAGCGACCTGGCAATTGCGCAATTGGCTGTCGATCAGATCGGCGTGCGGCGATGTTGAAGCCCGAAGACTTCTGTCTGGTCGCGGCGGTCAATGATGACGGCATCCTGAGCCAATGCCTGGCCAGATCGCCTGATGTCGCATCGGGTCGGATCAGGCTTGATGCGATCCGCGGGGCTTCCAGCATGTCTCAAGCCTATAATGACGCGCTCGACCGCTGCGATGCACAGATCGTCCTGTTCGCGCATCAGGATGTCTATCTGCCCGCAGGCTGGCTCGATCGCGCCATCGAAGCGCTATCGAAGCTTGCCGCCAGCCACCCCGGCTGGGCAGTTGCCGGGCCCTATGGCGTCATGGCGGATGGCCGTCATGTCGGGCGCGTGTGGGATGCGACCATGTGTCGCGAACTGGGCGACGCGGGATTTGCGCCGACACTGGTCGGTTCGCTCGACGAATTGCTGCTGATCCTGCGGCGGGTGAGCGGGGTGAGGTTTGATTCCATGCTGCTCGATTTCCACCTTTACGGCACCGATATCGTACAGATGGCTCTGGCGCAGGGCCACGGCGCCTATGCGGTGGAATTGCCTGTGGTTCACAATAACCGCCCCGTCGGCACGCTGCGCAGCGGCTATGCCCGCGCCTATGCCCATGCCCGGCGTAAATGGCGCGCGCAATTGCCGATCTGGACGAGCATTTGTGCGCTCTCGCGCTGGCCATTTGCCCTGTGGCGTGCACAGTGGCGGCGGCGGCGCGTCAGCCAGCGCCCCGATGCCTTGCTTGCCGATGCCAGGGAACTTGCCCGCCACGCGGGCTATGAGTGAAGCCGGGAGGCGACGGCCTTCGCAAACAAGCCCCGCGCTTCGGGAAACAGACGGCAGGCCAGCGCAGCTGCGCCCGCAATCAGTGCCGCCTGCAAGGTCAGACTGATCCACGGCCAGCCATATGCAAGGGTCGGAATGACGATGCATCCGGCCAGCAACGTCAGCGGCCAAAGGATCACGCGGGTCGTTTCTGCGAACAGTTGGGCGCGCCTTGCCAACATCAACAGATCCGCCAGTGTACGCAGATTGTGAGCCAGCGCGACCCCCGTCACGCCGATCATGGTTGCGCCGCCGGCCACAAGCAGGGCGTAGGGAACGAACTGGACGACCCCAACTCCGAAGACTTGCCGCGGGGTGCCCTGCGCTTCGAGCAGGTTGTTCGGAATGAGCGCGACCGCGTTCAGCCATAACGAAACGCCGATCAGCTGGCCGACGAGATCTGCCTTGTCGGCAAACTCGCTGCCGATCCAGAGTTCAAGAAACATGGGCAGGGCGATGATGCCACCCGCGCACAGCACCAGCATCAGTGCGCCGTTGGCGCGCATGGCCCGGATCGCGATCGCGCGCAGTTCGACCGGTCCGAGCCTCACCATGCGTGGGAACAGCGCGCTTGATAATGCGCTCGACACCATTGTCCCCCGCGAAACAAGCTGGAACGGAACCGAATAATGCACCAGCGCGATCGGCGTCAGCAGTGCGGCGATGAGGAATCGGTCGAGGCTTACGATCAGTTGGGCGAGCGATCGGTTGAGCGTGACCCACCCGGCAAATCCCAACAGCTCGCGGACCTGGTTGCGCTGGCCGAGCAATCGGGGCTGCCAGCCGGCGCCGACAGTGCGCATGGCGATCAGTGCGAACAGCGCCACTGACAGCGCACGGGCGAGAATTGTCGCCGGAATGGCGATGTCGAGCCTTGGCGCGATCTGCCAGACCGCCAGAAGTGGCAGGAATTGGGTTAGTGCAGCCGCCAGCACCGAGCGGACGTTGAGTGCGCGGAATTTCTCTTTGCCGGTGAGTGTCCCAGTCAGCGCGCTTTCGATCGTCAGCAGCGGGATGCCCGCCGCGATCCACGGCAAGACAGTCAAGGTTTCGCTGACAAGCGGCGGCGGGGTGTTGAACACATGCACGAACAGCAGCGGTGCAAGCAGGAAGATCGCCACTGCGCCCAGCAGCCCCAGAGCCGCGCTCATCACCAGCGCGGTCCAGAAGACCTGTGCGGACTGGTCGTTAGACCGGGGTAAAGTCTGTTGCCGTGCCAGGGCAAAGGAAGTAGCGCGGCCGATCCCGAGGTCGAACGATCCGAAGTATCCGCTCAGCAGCCAGACAAGTGACAGGACGCCAAAGCGCATCGCCCCGATGAGATCGAGATAGAGCGGGACAGCGACCAGCATGATCGCAATCGTCGCGGTCCCGCCTCCCAGATTATAGATGGAATTGCGCGCTATGCTCACGGGTGGGAAGGGCCGATGCGTTATCTTTGAAGCCCGGCTTGTCGCCCAATCGGAGGTCCGATGCAATTCTGGTCATGGCTTGTCCACTGGCGCGGCAGGCAGCGATTTGCATCCAGGCAACAACGTGCGAAAATGAGGCCGGACCTGCAGTGGCAGACCCGGCCTCCTGTAGAGTTGACTGGCGCGCCGCGCCTCGGTTCAGAACTCGCTGCCCGCTGGGGTGGAGGGGCTCCTGATCGCCTTGTTGCGATCCCATTTGAGCGCCGACGCCTTGAGGTTCGCCAGCAGCTCGCCTGCGGGCGTGAACGCCCCGGCTGCCGCGTCTGCGAACAGGCTGGCCCCGGTGCCGCCAATGGTGGTCCCGGTTGCGCCAGCGGGGACGGTTGCCCCGTCCTGCAAGTGGTTGGCCGCGATGGTCAGGTCCGCGTCGGTTGCACCGACCCATCCCATGACGGCAGCCGTGTTGTTGGCGGCGAGACAATAGACATCGGCGGTGTAGCCCAGGTCGCCCCGGAACCATACTCCCTGGCTCGCCCACGAGTTGTGGACCAGCATGACGTGGCTGTGCGCCCGCTGCATCTGGCTGAATTGGCCGTCGCTGGCCTTGTTGTGGAAGGCGCAGTTGGCCACCAGTACATCGCTCATGCCGCCAAGGCCTGCGAGGAAGATGTCCTGCGCGACCAGTTCCCACCCGCGCACACCCCATAGGATCACGTTCTCTTTCGAGAGCAGCGAGTTATCGACGTGCTGATAGATGTCGGCGTGAATGTCGAAGCGAGTGTGGAAGGTGAGCGGGGCCGTCTTGGCGTCGATAGCGGCAAAGCCTGCGCCGGGGGTGCCGGTCGCAAGTCCGAGGCCATAGGCCGCGCGGGTGCTGTCGAGCACAGTGGCGCTCCAGCCCGCACGGGCGTTGATCCATGCGGCGACGTTCTCGACCGTGTACACGGTGTTGGCGAGGAACGCGGCCTCGGTGCTGAGCGTTGCGAGCGAGCTGACATCGACCCCATCTTCTGCCAGCGTCCACGTCTTTGACGTAGAGCTGCCGGTGGCCCGGATCGTGGCGGTCGCCGCTGGCCCGGTGTACTGCACGGTGAGCGCAGCGACGGGATCGCGGAACCAGGTGCCGTCATGATCGGTGAGGGTGCAGTCGATCACGGCCTGCGAGCCGGTGAGCGCGTCACCCCAGCATTCGGTGAAGCTACACCCGCGAACGAGTGCCTGTGCGTTCCCCGGCTCCCACACCTTGTCGAAGCTGCATTCGGTGACGTAGTTCTGTCCGCGCAGGACGGCGCTCAGCTCGTTGCGGGGCCGCTTGCGGAACAGGTCGTTGCGCCCGTTGCTGTTGGTGAAGCGCACCCCGTCGAACCAGTTGGTGTAGAGCCAGGTCGTCTCCATGAAGTATTCCGAGGATTGGAACATGTCGATGGTGATGTTCTGGCCACGCCAGCAAATCGGCTCGATCCTGGGCCGCATGGGCTGGGGCAACCCGTTGGCGTTGAGCGGGGTCAGGATACGGACAGGGGCTGTAGCGGTGATGGTGAGCCACCCTGCGCCTGCGCCCCTGTTCCATGTATTTCCGAACGCGCCTGCATGGATATTGTGATCGCCGGGTTCGGTGATGGTGACAAGCGCAGTGTCTGCAGCCTGACCGGAAAGATAGGAGCGCATTCCCTCAAGCGAAGTGTAACGCTGGCCGACGATTACAGGCTGCGACGGTGCGATCTCGATCTGATAGTCGTAGAGCTGTGCAGCCGGGTGCATGGCGAACGGGCCGATGACGCGATGTTGCATGGCCGGGTCCTTGGGGACCGCCTCGAAGTAGAGGTTGGCCTTGCCGTAGGTGCCGCTATGCTGGAGGTTGACCCACCACCCGACATAGGACCGGAGAGCGCCGTTGGCGTCGGTGATCAGCTGGACGCTGGGGGCCAGAATGTCGAGGGTGTTGCCCTCGTAGTGGGCGATCACTTTCTCAAGCCCGAGGTTGTCGAGCAGCGAGCCGCCGTCGTTGGCCGCAGCGATCACGCCAACCATCAGCGTGTCGGTGTACCGCTGGCGCGGGGCGAACAGCGCCCGCATGACTGGCTTGGCCGTGGTCCGCGACGGGTCGGCTGGAGCGACGGTGAAGCCGGAGCCAGCGGTGCCGGTCCATGCGAGGGAAGGTGAAATAGACGGAGGAATTTGCGTCCCTCCCGATCCACCCCGTTTGCGGCCCGCGGGAAAACCCGTGCCCAGCCGCGCCATCATGCCAACCCCACGATGTCGGCAGCGGTCGTGCCGGTGGCGCGCACTGCGCTGACGCGCACATCGAGTATGGCGCCGCTTGAGACGTTCCGAAAAGTTACGTCGTTGTCGTTGTCAAGCGCGCGGAGCGTCACGTCGCCGCTTTGTCCGACATAGATCGCCTTGGTCACCCGATCGAGGTCGCCCGTGTCGTTCGGCGCGATGGCGAAGCAAAACTGCGCAGGTGATATCAGGCTGTCCGTTGAATTCTCAAATGTGTCCTTTGGCATGGGGAATCTCCTATAGGAACAAAAAGAGAGCATCGTCTATGCAGTGCGAATGCTGTAGGAAAACCTTTTTTCATGACGCCCAATCCGCCTGGCGCGGTTGCGAGCTGGCGCGACATGTGAAAATGACAGGGTGTGAGCCCATGTGGAGTACGAATGGCGACGATCGATGGCATTGCGGGAATCGGGCCAACCGGTGCAGGGCATCAGCGGGGCTATTCAGCCCTGCGCCGGGCGCGTTGGATGCGCCTGATTCCGCTCTTGCTGCTCGCCTATTCGGTACTTTTGCCGCAAGAACTGCGGATCACCCTGGCGGGCCAGACCATCTATCCGTATCGCGCGGTCATTCTTCTGCTTGCACCCTGGATATTTTACCAACTGCTATCCAACCGGCATCGCTACCATTTGGCCGATGCGCTGGCGCTGCTCGGTTGCGGCTGGATCGTGATCGCCATGATGGTGGTCTATTCGCCTGGTGACGGGTTCCTGCGGGGAATGGCGATCGCGCTTGATATCCTCGCGCCGTATCTGATCGGTCGCTGCTCGATTCTCGAGATTTCCGACTTCCGCCGCTTCCTGATCTGTTTTGCGCCTGGAGCGGGGCTGGTGGCGCTGAGCCTGCTCGCCGAAAGCGCGGTCCGCGCCCCGCTCGTGCGCCCGGCAATGGCCAGCATTTTCGGTGCCTTGCCATTCTATTACGGGGGCGAAGAAGTGGCAGATCTCACCCTTGATCCAAGTTTCCGTTTCGGCCTGCTGCGCGCTGCCGGTCCGTTTTCGCATGCGATCCTCGCAGGACTGTTTTTTGCCAGCTTGCTACCCGTGTATGCGCTTTCTGGGATCACAGGATGGCCGAAAAAGGTTGGGTGGATGTCCTCGCTGGCAGGGGTCCTGTCGTGGAGTTCGGCTGCCATAATGGGTCTGCTGGTCGGCGCCGCGCTGATCGCATACGACTGGTTGCAGAAACGGGTTGAAATCCTCAGCTGGCGGGCACTCGCAGCCGCGAGCGCGCTATCGGTTCTGGTCGTCCACCTGGCGTCGCAGAACGGTGTCGTCAACATCCTTGTGCGCCTCACACTCGATCCGCAAACCGGCTATTTCCGGCTGCTGATCTGGCGGCACGGGGTCGAATCGATCAGGAACCATCCGCTGGGCGGCATCGGCTACGCGGCATATGAACGCCCTAGCTGGATGAGCTCCTCGATCGATTCGCAATGGCTGGTGCTGGCGGTGCGTCACGGCCTTGTTGCTGCCGTCGCGCTGTTTGCGGTGGCCGGCATTGCAATCGCGGCGACGAGCGTGGCCAGTCTGCGCCACGGCGAAGCTGACAGGCGCATGATGGTGGGCCTTGCCATCACACTGTTCATGATGACGCTGATGGGCTTTACCGTGGCGTTTTTCGGCGGCCTTCTGATCTGGTATTTCACGCTCCTGGGCATGGGCCTGTCACTGGCACAGCCGGGGCGGCCACCGGTTCAGTTCTGAGCGTACCGTTCGCGCAGAGCAGCGCGCAGCCCCCGCGAATACGCCTCGGCGATCGCGGGCCGCATGAAGCGCAGGGCATCATCGCTGCGCTGCCATTCGGCAAGCTCGGCCTTCATCGTCAGTTCGTTGTCCATTGCGAGGCGCATCGCTGACGCAATCGACGTGGGCGACCGGGCATCCACCGGAAGGGCAAACGACTTGCCGGGGAAATGTCCGTCCACCGCCGCCCCGGCCGGGTAAATGACCGGTAGACCGGCAAACAACGCCTCGATGAAGACCAGCCCGAAGCTCTCGCGGCGCGATGGCAGCACCAGCGCAATGCTTTGATTCATTTTACTGGTAAGCGCCGCGCCTTCCAGGTGGCCGGCAAAGTCGAAGCTGGGCGAATCGCTCGTTGCGGCCATGCATGCGCGCAGGTCACCCTCGCTTCCGGCACCGGCAATGGTGCAGCCGATGTCCCGCCCTTCGCGTTGCAGGATGTGCATGGCACTCGCGATTGCGGCAAGGTTCTTGTTGCGGTGATTGCGCAGATGGAACGCGCTGAGGAAGCCGTGCCCGTTGGGCCGGGGCGCGATCGTGGCTTCGCCCTCGCCCATGGGGCAGGGGACGATGTGGACCGGCCCTCTGGGGTCGCCCAGCTGGCGTTGCACTGCGCGCACCGTCCATGGAGCGAAGGCAAAAATGGCGCTGGCCGAGCGCCAGATGCGGGCAAGCTCGGGCTTCAGATCGGGGCGCGCGGCCAGGATCCGGCAATCGGTATTCCCCTGCAGCGTCAGCGCATATGGTATTCCAAAGTGCTGGGCGGCGTGGAATGCGGCGATCCCCTCGATCGTCAGCTTGTGCGCGACAATCAGGTCAGGCGTTCCATGCTCGATCGCCCATTGCGCCAGCCAATCACCCAAGCGGTGCAACATCGCCGCGTGAAACAGGCCGCGCGCGGGTGCCGTGTATTGCACCGCTTGTCCGTAGGCGAAGGGGCAGCTTTCCACCTCGATCGGAGCAGCTCCCAGCACTGCGCGCAGCACTCGGCCCGCGCCCGCCAGGCCAACCGGGACGCGGTTAATCGAGACGACTTCGTGGCGAAACCCGTCCTTGGTCAGATCGATCAGCCGCCGGATGACCTGCGTCTTGCGATCGTCAATGGGGTCCGGAAAATCACCCGACAGATGCAATATGCTCGCCGACATCAGGCGTTGAGGCTGCCACGTTCCTCGGGCGAATAGACGTAGTACTGATACTGATAATCGTAGGTTTCGCCCGCCTGGAGCGCACGGTATTTAGAGAGCACGACTCCCGCGACCGAGGCTCCCGTCGCGCGCAGGCGGCGCAGCGAGGCGCGTACCTGGCCGAACTGGACCTTATTGGCTTCAACCACGAAGATCGTCGCATCGACATGGCGGGCGATCAGCGCGGCATCGGCAATCCCCATTACGGGCGAAGTATCGAAGATCACTACCGAATAGGCTTGCCGGTTGCGCTCTATGAACTCGCGGACTTTGTCCGACGAAAGCAGATCGACCGGGTTGGGCGGGGTGGCGCCCACCGGAATGACGTCAAGATTGTCGGGCGTTCCGGGCAGATAGGTGTCGGCCTGCTCGACATGCCCCAACAGGATCTCTGCAAAGCCGGCGGAGGGAGAGCGGTGGCCGAATTGGTGTGCGATCGATGGCTTGCGTAGATCGGCGTCGACAAGCAATGTCTTACGCCCGCGACGGGCAAAGCCCTTGGCGAGGACGACAGAGGTCGTAGTCTTGCCTTCTGAAGCCTGGCTGCTGGTGAATTGCAGGACGTTGCGATCGCGCGGGATCGAATAGTCGAGATTGGTCAGGATCGAGGAATAGGCTTCGGCCAGCGCGCTGAAACCGTCTTCCAGTTGTTGTGCAACTTCGTCCTCGTCGACGTATGGGGTGTGGCCGATCAGCGGGAAGCCCAGCTTCTGCTCGATTTCCTCGAACGAGCGCAGCCGGTCGTCGAACGC
>PNJY01000034.1 GCA_013822125.1 Erythrobacter sp.
TTGACCCGCGCCAATGGCGATCATTACCGCGCCACGGTCATCAGCCAGGGCGGGACGCGCGACTATTTCGAAATGTTCCGCGAGTTTGCCGGGCGCGATCCCGATGTCACCCCGATGCTCGAATCGCGCGGGCTGCTCGAGGAAGAGCAACACTCGCCATCTGAGGTCCGATAGAAATCCGTTCGTGCTGAGGAAGGGCCGAAATCACCCGATTGAGGCTCCGTCTCGAAGCACATGGCCATTCGAGACGGCGTTTCGGCCCACGGGCCTCAACGCCTCCTCAGGGCGAACGGTTCGGTTCCAAGATGAAATTCGCCGCACCGGCCCCTGTCACCCCGTGACCAGCGCCCTTGCTCCCGGCTCGCCCAACCAGCGGGCCGCGACGCCCCATACCTCGATAATCGTTCCGACCGACAGCGCATCTTCGGGCGCGGCATCGGCATGCAGCCGGCCTTGGTCGAGCACCAGCACCCGGTCGGCATGGTTCATCGCCAGCGCCAGATCGTGCAGCACCAGAACCACCCCGCGCCCCAGCCGGGCTGCTTCGCGCAGGGCCGCAAGCACCTCCAGCTGATGGTAGAAGTCGAGCGCAGCAAGCGGCTCGTCGGCGAGAATCCATTGCGGATCGCCTGCGAACACCCGCGCCAGCAGCGCCCGCGCGCGCTCGCCGCCTGACAGGGTCGAGACCGGGCGGTCGGCGAGCTCGGTCAGATGGACCGCCTCAAGCGCGCCCTCGACGTGTCCTGGGCCGGGCCCGCCATGCGGCAGGCCGCCCAGCGCCACCAGATTGCGCACCGACAGGTCCCAGGCGATCTCGCCCAGCTGCGGCAGATAGCCGATCCGCCGCGCGCGTTCGCGCGGTGCGAGCGCGGCAAGATCCCCGCCGTCTATGGTCGCGCGCCCGTCCGCAGGCGGGATCAGCCCCGCCAGCGCCGAGAGCAGGCTCGATTTGCCCGCGCCATTGGGGCCGCAGATCGCGGTGATCCGGCCCGGTTCGAGCGCCGCGCTTAGATCGGTGACCACGCACGCCTTGCCGCGCCGCAGTGTCAGACCGGATGCAGCGAGCGTCACAGCTTTTCCCCCCGCATCCGCAGCAGCAACATGAGGAAGAACGGTGCGCCGATCAGGCTGAGCGCGATGCCGAGCCTGAGCTCGCTCACCAACGGCAGAACGCGGACAATGCTGTCGGCGATCAGAACCAGCAGCGCCCCCGCCAGCGCGCTTGGCACGATCAGGCTGGAGGGCAAACGGTCGGTCAGCGGGCGCACCAGATGCGGCACGATCAGCCCGACAAAGCCGATGATCCCCGCCACCGCCACGCTCGCCCCTACCGCCAGGCCGATGCCCAGCACCAGCAGCCACAGCAGCGCGCGCATATCTACGCCGAGCGAGCGCGCCGCATCAGCGCCCAGCGTCAGCGCGTCGAGCGGCCTTGCCGCCAGCCGGAGCGCGCCGATGCCCAACGCCACCAGCGGCGCAGCAATCGCGACTTCGCGCCACGAACGGTCGGTCAGCGCGCCGTTGAGCCACATCACGATCTCGCTCAAGGCAAAGGGATTGGGCGAAAGCGTGATCGCCAGCGCGGTCAGCGCGCCTGCCAGGCTGGCGATCATCAGCCCCGCCAGCGTGAACAGCGCGATCCCGCCAGCCCGGCCCGCGATCAGCGCCAGCAAAGCCATCGCCAGCCCCGCGCCTGCGAGCGCGAACAACGGGAGCAGCCACGCACTTGCGGCAAATCCGAACCACAGGCTTGCCACCGCACCCAGCGCCGCCATCGGGGCGATCCCGAACAGGCCCGGATCGGCCAGCGGATTGCGCAGATAGCCCTGCATCGCCGCCCCCGATGCGCCCAGCCCAGCCCCGATAATCACCGCCAGCACGCTGCGCGGCAGCCGCAATTCCATCAGGATCAGCATCGCATTTGGAGTTGCCGCTGGATCGATCCAGACCCGCCCGGCCAGAAGCGACAGCGGAAACGCGATCAGCAGCAGCGCCGCGAACAGGAGAGCGGCGCGGTTCATCGCGCCGCCTCACGGATCTGCGCCAGCCGGGTGACGGTGCGGACGATCGTCGGGCCTGCGCAATAGAGCAGCGACGGGTCGAGCCGCTCGATCCGGGTGTGGGTGAGCTCGGCGAGCGCAGGATGGTGCTGCGCGCGCGCATCACCCGCGATCAGCAGCAGTTCGGGCGGATGCGCCAGCAGAACCTCCAGCGGCAGATAATCTCCCTGCCCCATGCCCAGCGCGGCGCTGTGGCTGGAAAACCCCATGTGCCGCATCAGGTCGCTCACCAATGTTGCTTCGCCGGGGACGATTTCGCCCGGTTGCCACAGCACCGTGGAAATCGGCAGGTGGCTTGCCGGCGGAGCATTGTCCGCCAGCACCTGTTCGATCCGGCCGATAAGCGCTTCACCGCGCGCGGCGTGACCCGCGAGACGTGCGAGTGCCCGAACCTGCGCATGGCTGTCCGACAGCTTGCCGGCAATCCCGAATGTTTCGGTTCGATAACCGATATCGCTCAAGGCCTCGCGAGTGGCAGGCGCGAGATACGACCCCGCCAGCACCAGATCGGGATCGAGCGCCACCACTTCCTCGACCGTGCCCGATACAGCCTTGAACCGCCTCGCCGTGCCCGGCGCTATCGAGGAAGAACGCGGATCATGGCTCAGCTGAGAAATCGCCAGTACCTGCGACGGGTCCGCCACTTCCAGCAGGATCGCATCGATACAGGGATTGAGGCTGACCATGCGCGCCAAATCGGCGCTGCGCTCGGCGCTCCGCTCGGCTCGCGGCTCCGGCACTGCCGTGCAGGCAGCAGGCAGATACGCCAGCAGACAAGCCGCTGCCACTCGGCAAATCTGGCGGTCAAGATACCGAAATTCCGCCAAATCCCTGCCGCTCCGTCCACGCCCGGTTGCCCTTGCCTGCCACATAGATCGCCCCCGCCCCCGCGGCAAGGAACAGTGCCGTCAATGCGCAGGGTCCAAGGTTAAGCGGCCGGTAACCCTGTCGCAAAACCAAGGCTTAGGAGCAGAGCGCCTAGGGACGCTCTCCATCCACGATCGATCAGGATTTCCATGCTCCAATGTCTCGCCAATTCGCGGTCCTTTCCGCATTCGCCGCTGGCCTGGCTCCGGCCCGGCGCGGAACCCGGCACGGCGGCGAACGACAATGGCGGCCTGCCTGAAAACGACCTGCTGCTCGATGCCGCGCTGCGTCACTTTGCCAGGCACGGCATCGGTGCCGCCCGCGCCGCGCGGGCGCAGGCCGAAACGGCGTTCTTCGCTGGCGACCGGGCCGGATACGACTGGTGGCTGGCAATCTGCCGCACGCTCGACCGGCGGCTGGCGGCCCGGATCGACGATGAGCTGGGCCGCAAACCCGGTTCCCGGGGATAATCCTCGCTTTTTGGCCTGCGGAATTTGGTAAGTAATGCGTTAACCAGTCGGTGACCACTTTGCGCTACACGCGCATGGTATGTCGAAGAGCTGGCCTCTAAATTTGCGGCGCAAGCTGGTTACCTTTCGCGGTCGCTCTGACACGGTGTCGGAGCGCGCCAAGCGCTTGCTAGTCAAGACGCTCTACACCCAGCCTTCGACGCTCGCCATCGGCGCCTTCAACGGTGTTGCCTCCACGGCCATTGCTGCCTGGGTCTCCCGGCTTGACATACTCTATCTGGGCTGCGTGGTTCTGACTCTGATCGCGGCGGCGCGCATTGTCACAGCCCTGAAGCTGGCGCGCGAGGAAGAGCATGCCACTACCCGCAAACTTGAAATCGCTTACGAGGCCGGAGCGTTCAGCTATGCCTTGGTTTTCGGTCTGATTGCCGCAGCCACTATCGCACTCGATGCCCCTGCCGACGTCGAAGTCCTGATGACCGCCAACGCGCTGTGCTATGCGGTCGCCATCTGCACGCGCAATGCCGGCAGTCCGACTATTGCGATCGGACAGTTTGCGCTGATCTGTCTGCCGATCATGGCTGCCGCTGCATGGGTCGGTTCGCCGGCAATGATCGCGCTGCTGATCACCATCGTCCTGCTCATCCCGGCTATGATTTCAATCACGTTCAACGTATTTCATGTCCTCAGGGATTCGATCCTGGCGGCCGAAAACAGCGCGCAGTTGGCCGACAAGATGTGGGTACTGGCGCGGACCGATGTGGTCACCGGACTTGCCAACCGGGCGGGCCTCAATCACGCCATGGCGGAAGCACTGATGGAAGCAGAGCCAGACGCCAGGGTTGCCCTGTTCTGGATCGATCTCGACCGTTTCAAGGAAGTGAACGACCTGATGGGCCATCCGGTGGGCGATCGGGTTCTGGCCGAAGTCGCCAGCCGCCTGCGCGAAATTGCGCCGGAGCGCGCCACGGTCGCCCGCTTCGGCGGCGACGAGTTCGTCGCCTTCGTGCCCGACTGCGATCGCAAGGCCAGCGAGATGCTGGCCAGCGAGATACACGCGGAAATCATGCGAGTGATCCGGGTTGACAGGGAGCGGCTCGAAGTTCGCGCGTCGCTCGGCGTCGCACTGATGCCCGATGACGGGCACGACATCGAAAGCCTGATGCAGAACGCCGATCTGGCGCTGTATCAGGCCAAGGTCAACGGACGGTCGCAGACGTGCTTCTACGATCCTTCGATGAGCCGCGACCTCGTGCATCGCCGCGAGATCGAGGAGGAACTGCGCGCCGCGATCCAGCGCGATGAGTTGTCGATCTTCTTCCAGCCGATCGTCGATCTCGAAACCGGCAGGATCAAGACCTTCGAAGCGCTGGTGCGCTGGTTCCATCCCGAAAAGGGCGAATTGCGCCCCGATGAGTTCATTCCCGTTGCCGAGGAATCGGGCTTGATCCTGACTCTGGGCAACTGGATCACCGCGCAGGCTGCCAGGGCCTGTGCGCAGTGGCCCGAGGATGTAACGGTGGCGGTCAATCTCTCGCCCTTGCAGATCCGCGCTCCGGGCGCGGTGCTCGGCATCCTCAGCGCTCTGCGCGAATCCGGGCTCGATCCTTCGCGGCTGGAGTTGGAAGTCACCGAGACCGTGTTCCTCGACGACAGCCCGGCGACAACCTATTTCATGGAGGAGCTTGCGGGTATCGGAGTGCGGTTTGCGCTCGACGATTTCGGCACCGGCTATTCCTCGCTTGGCTATATCCACACCTTCCCGTTCAGCAAGATCAAGGTCGATCGCAGCTTCGTATCCGGCCCCAACGTCGGCAAGAAGAGCGAGGCGATCATCCGCGCGGTGGTGGAAATGGGTGCAACGCTGGAAATGGAAATCGTCGCCGAAGGGATCGAAACGGTCGAGCAGGTCGAGGCGGTGCGTCAGGCCGGGTGTACGCTGGGCCAGGGCTATTACTTCAGCCGGGCCGTGCCCGATTACCTCGCGGCGATGCTGTTGGCACAGGAACGCAATGAACCGATCGGCCTGCACCGCAAGATCGGATAGCGGCGGGCGAACTTCACTCTCTCCCCTCCCGCTTCGTGCATTATCGCTCTTGCGAAGCATTTGCATAAATACTTGCCGGAATGGGTGAATTCGCGGTTGCAATCGCCCATGCCCGGGCTTAGGGCCAAACCGAACGACATGGCGCAAACCCTCCCGGGACGTGGGGGAAACGCCCGCATGGTCGCCCGGTTATCGCGTCCCGCTGACTTTGAAAGAAGGATTGGACCGGACATGGCCCGCAAGAAGATCGCGCTCATCGGTGCAGGGATGATCGGCGGCACGCTCGCCCATCTCGCCGCGAAGAAGGAAATGGGCGACATCGTCCTGTTCGACATTGCCGAGGGCATTCCGCAGGGCAAGGCGCTCGACCTGTCGCAATGCGGCCCGATCGAGGGTTTCGACGCAAAGATCACCGGCACCAATGACTATGCCGACATCGCCGGGGCCGATGTGGTCATCGTCACCGCAGGCGTGCCGCGCAAGCCGGGCATGAGCCGCGACGATCTCTTGGGCATCAACCTTTCCGTGATGAAGGCGGTCGGCGCGGGGATCAAGGCGCACTGCCCCGATGCTTTCGTGATCTGCATCACTAACCCATTGGATGCGATGGTGTGGGCGCTGCGCGAATTCAGCGGCTTGCCCGCACACAAGGTGGTCGGCATGGCGGGCGTGCTCGACAGCGCGCGTTTTGCGACCTTCCTTGCGTGGGAATTCGGCGTTTCGGTGCGCGATGTGAACGCCTTCGTGCTCGGCGGCCACGGCGACACCATGGTGCCCGTCACCAGCTACACCACGATCAGCGGCATCCCGGTCGATGACCTCGTCGCGATGGGCAAGTCTTCGAAGGAAGCCATCGACGCAGTCGTTGCGCGCACCCGTGCGGGCGGCGGCGAGATCGTCGGCCTGCTCAAGACCGGATCGGCCTATTATGCGCCCGCCACCAGCGCCATCGCCATGGCCGAAGCCTATCTGGGCGACCAGAAGCGCATCCTGCCCTGCGCCACCTATGTCGAGGGCAAGTATGGCCTCGACGGGCTTTACGTCGGCGTGCCGACGGTGATCGGCGCAGGCGGTGCGGAGGAAGTGATCGAAATCGCCCTCGACGACGAGGCCAGGGCCAACTTCCAGACCAGCGTTGATGCGGTCAAGGAACTGCTGGTGGCCTGCAAGGCGATTGAGCCGAGCTTGGGGTAAGCAAACCGTGAGCCCCCGCGCAGGCGGGGGCCTCAGGCGTGGTCGCGCCAAGCCGACCGAGGTCCCCGCCTTCGCGGGGACTCACGAAAGGGAACAGGATGTCGATCCTCGTAAACAAAGACACCAAGGTCATCACCCAGGGGATGACGGGTGAAACCGGCACTTTCCATACCGAGCAGGCGCTCGCTTACGGCACGCAGATGGTCGCGGGCGTCACCCCGGGCAAAGGCGGCACCACGCATATCGGCCTGCCTGTTTATGACACAGTGGCCGAGGCGAAGAAGGCAACCGGCGCCACCGCATCGTGCATCTACGTCCCCCCGCCCTTCGCGGCAGACTCGATCCTCGAAGCGATCGACGCCGAGATCGAGCTGATCGTCTGCATCACCGAGGGCATTCCGGTGCTCGACATGGTTCGCGTCAAGCGCGCGCTCAGCGGCTCAAAATCGCGTCTGATCGGCCCCAACTGCCCCGGCGTGCTCACCCCCAATGAATGCAAGATCGGCATCATGCCCGGCAGCATCTTCAAGAAGGGCAGCGTCGGCGTCGTCAGCCGCTCGGGCACGCTCACCTACGAGGCTGTGCACCAGACCACCATGGTAGGCCTGGGCCAATCCACCGCGGTCGGCATTGGCGGCGATCCAGTCAACGGCACCAACTTCATCGACGTGCTCGACCTGTTCCTGTCAGACGACGAGACCAGATCGATCATCATGATCGGCGAAATCGGCGGCAGCGCCGAGGAAGAAGCCGCCGAATTCATCAAGCAGCAGGCGAAGAAGGGCCGTTCCAAGCCGATGGTCGGCTTCATCGCGGGCCGCACCGCCCCTCCGGGCCGCCGCATGGGCCATGCCGGCGCGATCGTTTCGGGCGGTCAGGGCGGCGCGGAAGACAAGATCGCGGCGATGGAGGCGGCGGGCATCCGCGTCTCCCCCTCGCCATCCGAACTCGGCACCACGCTCGACGCGCTGCTGAAGGAATTGGTGTGAGTCCCTGCGCAGGCAGGGACCTCAGGCCGCTTATGGAGCGCTTGATGCACGATGCCCCAGCCTTTGCTGGGGCGCATGAAGGGTGAAACCCGGCTATGTCTACATCCTCACCAACAAGCCACAGGGCGTTATCTATATCGGCGTCACCAACGATCTGGCGAGGCGTGTGGAACAGCACCGCTCCGGGACGATTTCCAGTTTCACGAAGAAATATCAATGTCATCGGCTCGTCTGGTTCGAATATTTTGAGGGCGTTCACGACGCTCGCGTTGTTGAGAGAAGAATGAAGGCATGGAAGCGAGATTGGAAAATCAAGCGGATCGAGGAGAGGAACCCGGCGTGGGACGATCTGTGCCATCTCCTGACGTGAGTCCCAGCGTAGGCTGGGACCTCAGGCCGCTCGCGACGCGCCGGAGGCACGAGACCCCAGTCTTCGCTGGGGCGCGCGGCCTGACTGTGAGTCCCAGCGTAGGCTGGGACGTCCAAACTGGCGCATCCTCTATGGAGGTCCCAGCCTACGCTGGGACTCAGTGTGTGACACATGGGTAACGAAAATCTCGACTTCCTGCCCGAAGGCCCGCAACCCGGCCCGAGCTGGGGCAATCCGCGCTGGCTCGATGCGATTGCGGACAGCGGCGCCGACCTGACCAGCGCGCTCGACCCGACGCAGATGCGTCTTGCGGTCGAGCAGGCGGCGAAGAAGGCGGGCAAGCCCACCGACCCCAAGGCGATCGAGCAGGCGGCCGACGCATCGATCCGCGCCATGCTGCTGATCCGCACCTATCGCGTGCGCGGGCACCTTGCTGCTGACCTCGATCCGCTCGGCCTGTCGCACCACGATACGCCCAAGGACCTGACGCTCGAAGGCCATGGCTTCGCCGGGCAGGAGGATCTAGAGGTCTTTGTCGGCGGCAATCTGGGGCGTGACTGGATTCGCGTGGGCGAGCTGTTGCAGCTGCTGCGGCAGAACTATTGCGGCACCGTCGGCCTCGAATACATGCACATTGCCGATGTCGAGGAGCGCCGCTTCCTGCAGGAACGTTTCGAGGGCGTCGAAAAGCTGATCGAGTTCACGCCCGAGGGCAAGAAGGCGATCCTGGCGGCGGTGATCCGCGGCGAAGAGTACGAAAAGTTCCTCGGCCGCAAGTATGTCGGCACCAAGCGCTTCGGGCTCGACGGCGGCGAATCGATGATCCCCGCGCTTGAATCGGTGATCAAGCAGGGCGGCGCGCTGGGCGTGCGCGAGATCGTCTATGGCATGTCGCATCGCGGGCGGCTCAACGTGCTCGCCAACGTCATGGCCAAGCCTTACCGCGTGATCTTTCACGAGTTTTCGGGCGGCAGCGCCAACCCCGACGATGTCGGCGGATCGGGCGATGTGAAGTATCACCTGGGCACCAGCACCGACCGCGAATTCGACGGTATCACAGTGCATATGAGCCTGGTTCCCAACCCTTCGCATCTCGAGGCGGTCAATCCGGTTGTGCTGGGCAAGACCCGCGCGCAGCAGGCGATCCGCGAGGATCTGGGTTCGCACGAGCAAGTTCTGCCGGTGCTGCTCCACGGCGATGCCGCCTTTGCGGGGCAGGGCATCGTGTGGGAATGCCTGGGGTTTTCGGGCGTCAACGGCTACAATACCGGCGGCTGCATCCATTTCGTGATCAACAACCAGATCGGTTTCACCACCAGCCCCAGGTTCGCCCGGTCATCGCCCTACCCCTCCGACGTCGCCAAGGGGGTCCAGGCGCCGATCCTGCACGTCAATGGCGACGATCCCGAAGCGGTCACCTTCGCCTGCAAGCTTGCGATCGAATACCGCCAGAAGTTCAAGCGCGACATCGTGATCGATATGTGGTGCTATCGCCGCTTCGGCCACAACGAGGGCGACGAGCCGAGCTTCACCCAGCCGCTGATGTACGACCGCATCCGCAAGCATCCGCGCGTGAGCGAAATCTACGCACAGAAGCTGGTCGATCAGGGCGTGATCGAGGCAGGCGCCGCGGCGCAGTTGCGCGAGGAGTTCGTGGCCCGGCTCGAAGCGGAATTCGAGGCGGCCAAGAGCTACAAGCCCAACGAGGCTGACTGGTTCGGCGGGCGCTGGGCCGGGCTCAACAAGCCGGCCGACCCTGAAAGTGCGCGGCGCAATGTCGATACTGCGATTTCGGCCAAACTGTTCGAGAGCCTCGGTCGCACGCTCACCACCGTCCCCGACGACCTCGAAATCCACAAGACGCTGCACCGGGTGATCAAGGCCAGGGGCGAGATGTTCGCCAGCGGGGAAGGGTTCGACTGGGCCACCGCCGAAGCGCTCGCTTTCGGCAGCCTGGTGACCGAAGGCTTCGGCGTGCGCCTTTCAGGCCAGGATTCGGGGCGCGGCACCTTCAGCCAGCGCCACGCGGTGTGGATCGACCAGCGCGACGAGCGCAAATATATCCCGCTGTGCCAGCTGCCGCACGGCAAGTTCGAAGTCTATGACAGCCCGCTGTCAGAATATGGCGTGCTCGGCTTCGAATACGGCTTTGCCATGGCCGATCCCAAAGCGCTGGTGCTGTGGGAGGCGCAGTTCGGCGACTTTGCCAATGGCGCGCAGATCATGATCGACCAGTTCATCGCCAGCGGCGAGGCCAAGTGGCTGCGCGCGAACGGGCTCGTGCTGCTGCTGCCGCATGGATACGAAGGCCAGGGGCCGGAACACAGCTCGGCCCGGCTCGAACGCTTCCTGCAATTGTGCGCCAACGACAATATCCAGGTCTGCAACATCACCACGCCGGCCAATTACTTCCACGTCCTGCGCCGCCAGATGCTGCGCCCCTTCCGCAAGCCGTTGGTGATCATGACACCCAAGTCGCTGTTGCGGCACCCGATGGCGCGCAGCGCAGCCGCGGAATTCCAGGGCGAACAGCACTTCATGCGGATCAAGTCCGACACCGCCGCAATCGAGGATGGCAAGGTCCGTCGGCTCGTTCTGTGCAGCGGCAAGGTCGCCTATGACCTGATCGAGAAGCGCGACGGCGAAGCACTTGCCGATGTCTCGATTGTGCGGATCGAACAGCTCTATCCTTTCCCCGGCGAACCGCTCGTTACCCGGCTCAAGCGGATGAGCGGGCTGAAGGAAGTGGTCTGGTGCCAGGAAGAACCGAAGAACAACGGCGCCTGGTTCTTCGTCGAAAGCCAGATCGAGGAAGCGCTGATCGCCGCCGGGCATAAGGGCATGCGCCCCCGCTATGCCGGACGCGATGCCTCCGCCTCAACCGCAACCGGCTTTGCCAAGCGCCACCTGGAACAGCAGGAGGCGCTGGTTGACGCAGCATTGGGGCTGGACAAGGCCCGTACCCGCAATTCGAACAGCAAGAAGGCCTGAAGGATCAACAGATATGGCCAGTGAAATCAAAGTTCCCGCCATGGGCGAATCGGTTACCGAAGCAACACTCAGCCAATGGCTCAAACAGCCCGGCGATGCGGTGGCGGTGGATGAGCCGATCGCCAGCCTCGAGACTGACAAGGTCGCGGTTGATGTGCCCTCGCCCGTCGCGGGCGTGCTGAGCGAGCACAGGATCTCGGTGGGAGATACGGTGGAAGTGGGCGCGGTGATCGCGATGGTCGAGGAAGGCGCGGTCGCCGCTGCTGCGCCCGCTGCCCCGGTGGCGACGTCTGCGCCTGCTCCAGCCCCCACGCCCGCACCCGAGCCGGCAGGTGATGCAGCGACAACGATGTCGCCTGCGGTGCGCCGCGCGGTGATCGAACACGGGGTCGATCCGACATCGATCAAGGGCACGGGCAAGGATGGCCGACTGACCAAGGAAGACGTGCTGGCCGCGGCGCAGGCAAAGAAGGCCGCGCCCGCCCCTGCCGTTTCTATGGCCCCTGCTGCCACCACCGCCGCCCCTGTCACGGGCGGGCGCGGCACCGAGCGCGTCAAGATGACGCGGATGCGCCAGACCATCGCCCGGCGGCTGAAAGGCGCGCAGGAAGAAGCGGCGCTGCTCACCACCTTCAACGATTGCGACATGAGCGCCGTGATCGAAGCGCGCAATCGTTACAAGGATCTGTTCGCCAAGAAGCACGATGTGCGGCTCGGCTTCATGGGCTTCTTCGCCAAGGCCGCGTGCCTGGCGTTGAAGGATGTGCCATCGGTCAACGCCTATATCGAGGGTGACGAGATCGTCTATCACGATTACGTCGATATCTCGGTCGCGGTTTCGGCCCCGAACGGACTGGTCGTGCCGGTGGTGCGCGATTGCCACGCCAAAGGCTTCGCGCAGATCGAGAAGGACATCGCCGATTTCGGCCAGCGCGCCAAGGAAGGCACGCTGACCATGGAAGACATGGCCGGCGGCACCTTCACCATCTCGAACGGGGGCGTGTTCGGTTCGCTGATGAGCACCCCGATCATCAACCCGCCGCAGAGTGCGGTGCTGGGCCTTCACCGCATCGACGAACGAGCGGTGGTGGTGAATGGCGAGATCGTGATCCGCCCGATGATGTATCTCGCGCTCAGCTATGACCACCGCCTGATCGACGGCCGCGAGGCGGTGACCGCACTCAAGATCATCAAGGAAGCGATCGAGGATCCGACGCGGATGCTGATTGATTTGTGATGATACCGTCGCACATGATCCTTCGACAAGCTCAGGATGAGCGGATGATGTGCGTTGACGCTTTGAACCCAAGCCCGCTCAGCCTGAGCTTGTCGAAGGCCATGCGGAACGGAGGCCAGAATGGCTGAATACGACTACGACGTTCTCATCATCGGTGCCGGCCCCGGCGGTTATGTCGCGGCGATACGCGCGGCGCAGCTTGGCCTGAAGACCGCATGCGTTGAATCGCGCGAGACGCTGGGCGGAACCTGCCTCAACGTCGGCTGCATTCCCTCAAAGGCAATGCTGCACGGTTCGGAGAAGTTCGACGAAGCAGCCAGCGGCGCGCTCGCCCGCTATGGTGTCAAGCTGGGCAAGGTCGAGCTCGATCTTGCCGCGCTGCAGGCCGACAAGGCTGATGCGGTCAAGGGCCTGACTGGCGGGATCGAATTCCTGTTCAAGAAGAACAAGGTCGATTGGCTGAAGGGTTTTGCCAGCTTCGTGAGTCCCGGCGAAGGCCGGGACCTCGTGCCGCAAGCGGACCGCTCGCGGCCTGAGGCCCCAGCCTTCGCTGGGGCGCACACCGTCAAGGTGGGTGACGAAACGGTCACCGCCAAGAACGTGGTCATCGCCACCGGTTCATCGGTCACGCCGCTGCCGGGCGTCGAGGTCGACAATGATAAGGGCGTGGTGGTCGATTCCACCGGCGCGCTCGAACTGCCAAAAGTGCCGAAAAAGATGGTGGTGATCGGCGGCGGGGTGATCGGGCTCGAACTCGGATCGGTCTGGCGCAGGCTCGGGGCCGCAGTCACCGTGGTCGAATTTCTCGATCAACTGCTGCCCGGCATGGACATGGACGTGCGCAAGGAAGCGGCCAAGATCTTCAAGAAGCAGGGCATGGAACTGCGCCTGTCCACCAAGGTCACGGGCTGCACCGTCAAGGGCAAGAAAGCCACGCTGATGCTCGAACCCGCATCAGGCGGTGCGAGCGAGACGATCGAGGCCGATTGCGTGCTCGTTTCGATCGGTCGCCGCCCCAATACGCATGGCTTGCGCATCGAAAACATCGGCCTTGAGCTCAACGCGCGCGGCCAGATCGAAACCGACCACGCCTTCCGCACCAAGGTTGACGGCGTATGGGCGGTGGGCGACGTGATCCCCGGCCCGATGCTGGCGCACAAGGCCGAAGACGAAGGCATTGCTGTGGCCGAAAACATCGCGGGCCTGACCGGCATCGTCAATCACGATGTCATCCCGTCGGTGGTCTATACCTGGCCCGAAATCGCGGGCGTTGGCCTGACCGAAGAACAGGCGAAAGAGCGTCTTTCGGCTTCAGCGCGCGCGGTCAAGGTGGGCAAATTCCCGATGCTGGCCAACAGCCGCGCCAAGACCAATCACGAGCCCGACGGTTTCGTGAAGGTGATCGCCGACGCGGATACCGACCGCGTGCTGGGCGTGTGGTGCATCGCCAGCGTCGCGGGCACGATGATCGCGCAGGCGGCGCAGGCGATGGAATTCGGCGCGACGAGCGAGGACATCGCCTATACCTGCCACGCCCACCCGACGCATTCCGAGGCGATCAAGGAAGCGGCGATGGCGGTAACCGGCAAACCAATCCATATTTGATCCGATGGGCGGCTTGCGGGGTGGAAGGCGGAAATTGCCCTCTCCCCTTGAGGGGAGAGGGTTGGGAGAGGGGTAAAGGGCCAAAGTGGTTGGAAGCCCCCTCTCAACTCCGGCTAGGCGATTCTCGCCAAGCCTTCGTATCTCTCCCCCGCCCGGGGGAGAGAGTTGAGGTCCGCAATCGGGTCGTTAGCGGACATCCAGACCGCTCCCCCCCTCACACTCCCTTGGGATAGACCGGCAGGATATCGACCGGGATCGCGTCCATCCGCGCGATCGCAGCATCGGCATGTTCGTCGAGATGGGCATAGCGCTCGAAGAACGCCTTGGTCCCTTCGTAATCGCCGCGGGCCTGCAGCATCAGCTGGTCATGCAGCAGCGCCTCGATCCCCGCCTCCATCTTCGCCGAATCGATCACATAATGGCCCTGCGCCGCGTCCCAGCGGAACGCGCCAAACTGCTTGAGATAACCATATTGCAGTGCAGCGCCCTCGCCATGCGCATCGGTGACGCCGAAGCGGACCGAACGGAAGATGCCAGCGAAATAGGTCGCGAACAGCTGGTTCCTTTCGGCCGCAGGCAATTCGCCGCGCTCCATCATGTAGAGAATGTTCCACACGCCCATGACATCGGCCTTCGATTCCTCGAGCGCGGAATAGCGGTCCTTCAGCTCCTCGTTCACCGTGGTCTTGCGGCCGTCCAGCATGATCGTGCCCGGCCCGAGGCTGTGCGACAGCTCGTGGAACAGCGTTTCAAGCTGCATGTATTTCCTGACCACCAGCGGGGCCTGGCTTTCGCTCAGCACCAGATCGGCAATCGGATCGAGAATACGGTCGAACTTGGCGCCGAGCACGTTCGACAGGATCACCTTCTTCGCCCCCTTGGCCTCGCGCACGCGCTCGTCATTGGGCAGGTTGAAGGCGATGGTCTGCACGCCCGGCACGTTGTCACCGCCGCCCTGGATCTGGTCGGCCACCGCGATCGGGCTGGCAAAGCCACGCTGGAAATTCTTGTGCTCATCGGGGATCGGCAGGTTGCCCTCCATTTCGCGGAGATAGCCCTTGTATTTGTCGAGCGCGGCGGAGGCTTCGGGATCCTTCAGCGTCACGAAGCTCTCGAACGCGGTCTTCTTGCCATAGAGCCGGTCGGTATAGACTTCGTAAGGCCCGATCGCGACTTCGATCGGCGTGCCCTCCAGGTCCATCCACGCCAGCTCGCTCTCGAAATAATCGTCGCTCAGGAAGGCCTTGGCGCGCAGCGACAGGAATTTTTTCAGGCTGGGATTGCTCGTCACCTGCGATGCCTGCTCCAGAAGGCGCGCGGCGGGCACCAGCCACTGCGCATAGGCCTGCGAATACGGCACTGCGACCAGCCCGTCGCCATCTTGATTCTTGGCACGCCGCACCACGGTGTAATCGCTGGTCAGCGCCGCCGCCTGATCGGGATGCGCGGAGAGATAGGCATCGAATTCCCCGCGCGTGAGATCGGTCGGGTAGAAGCCCGCACCTTCGGGCATCGGCGTGCTGCCCCAGAAGGGGTGAAGTTCGGCCAGTTCGTCCCACGGGCCGAAATTGCGATCGAACATGGTCAGCAGCAGGTCGCGATCCGCGCGGCGGTTATTGGCGACCGCGCTGCGCGCCTGGTCATAATCGGCCAGCCGCTGGCGCTTGAATATCTCGCTCATATAGCCAGACGCTTCGATCAGCAGGTTGACCACCTGGCGTTCCTCGGCGCTGAGATAGCTGGTGTCGGGCGCCATCTCGACCACCGCCAGCTTGCCCATCTGCGCGCGCAGATCATAGGCAGGTTCGGCGGAGGCAGCGGCGGCTTCAACCGGCTGCTCGGGCGCCATGGTGGCGCAGGCGGCGGTGGCGAGCAGCAGGGGCAATATCGCGATGCGCATGGAAATCCTCGATTGATCCTTGTGGCCCTGCCCTAGCCGCGAAGATTGCAATTGTCACCAATTGCGCCCGCCCCCCATTGACGCACCGGCAGACGCGCAGCATCAAGCGGCCTGAGGGGGACGCGAATGGCCTATCCGAAACTGACCGACCAGCCCGGCGCGCTCGAAACCGCGCGCGCGATCCGCTCAGGTGTGATGAGCCCGCGCGAAGCGGTGCAAAACGCGATCGCGCGGATCGAGCACCTCGATGCGCATATCAACGCGGTGGTGGTCTGCGATTTCGAGCGCGCGCTCGCAACCGCCAAGGCGATGGACGGCAAGGCCCCCGGCGCGGACCAGCCGCTCTACGGCGTGCCGATGACGGTCAAGGAAAGCTTCGACATCGCCGGGCTGCCGAGCTGCTGGGGGCATGAGCGCTTCGCCGACAACATCGCCGCACGCGATGCCAGGCTGGTCGCCCGGCTGAAGGCCGCGGGCGCGGTCATCCTGGGCAAGACCAATGTCCCGGTTGACCTCTCGGACTGGCAGAGCTTCAACCCGGTCTATGGCCGCACCAACAATCCGCACGATCATTCGCGCTCGCCCGGCGGCTCTTCTGGCGGCTCGGCGGCGGCTGTGTCGAGCGGCATGGTGCCGTGCGAGTTTGGCACCGACATCGGCGGATCGGTGCGCGTACCGGCGCATTTCTGCGGTGTCTGGGGTCACAAGACGACGTGGGGCCTGATCAGCAAGCATGGGCACGATCACCCGGCCATGGGCGGGCAGGACGGGCACGATGGCGCGCTGTCGATCGCCGGGCCATTGGCGCGCAATGCCGAGGATATCGCGGCCTTGGTCCGGATAGGCGCGCAATTCCCGCTGCGGGAAAATCCCAAACCGCTGGCCGGATGCCGCCTGCTGGCGCTGCTCGATTACCCCGGCAGCCCGATCGATTCTGCCGTGCGCGACCCGATCGAGGCGGCGCTGGCCAAGCTGGAGGCAGCGGGCGTCACCATCGATCGCACCTGCGATCTGCTGCCCGATCTTGCCGCGCAGCAGGCAAACTATATGCGCATGCTCAATATCGCCATGGCGCGCGGGGCCCCTGCCCCCGATGGACATCGCGCGACGGCAACCGACTGGTTCGATCTGCTCGACCGGCAGGCGCAAAACCAGCTGGCATGGGAAGCCGTGTTTGCGCGGTATGACTTCGTGCTCGCCCCGCCCGCGCCGGTGCTGGCCGTGCCGCACCGCGACGAGCCGGTGTTTCGCGGCATGCTCAGCATCGACGGGCGCGAGGTACCCGGCTCCGCCGGGCTCGCCTGGGCAGGGCTGGCGACCTTCCCCAACCTGCCCGCGACCGTGCTTCCGATCGGGCAATCGGGCGGGCTTCCCTGCGGAATGCAGGTGATGGGGCCGCTGTGGAGCGACTTTGACTGTATCGCCGCCGCCGCTGCGATCGACAGAATCGTGAATGCGGACTGATCGCTGATGGCACGCAGGACAGTCATGCAGCAATTCGCCCGCTGGCATATCTGGCTGGGCTGGGTGGTCGGCATCCCCATCCTGATGTGGATGGTGACCGGCCTGTTCATGGTCGCAAGGCCGATCGAGGAGGTGCGCGGCAACCATCTGCGCAAGGAGTTGCCAGAACAGCCGCTGATCCTCCCTGGAAGCGAGCTTGCCAGCGCCGACATGGAGCTGAAGGAAATGCGCGCGGTGATGCAGGATGGCAGGCCGGTCGCGATCCTGACCGCAATGGACGGCGCGGTTATGCGCATCGACATGACCAGCGGCGCGCCCCTTCCCGCGATCGACGCAGTGGCAGCGCGCAGGATAACCGAACGACGCATCGAAGGCGGCGACAGGGTGACTTCGGTCAGGTTGTACAAGGCGGACGAAGTGCCGTTCGATTTCCGCCGCCCCATGCCCGTGTGGCAGGTCAAACTGGATGGCGGCGTCAATGTTTATATCGGGCGCGACACTGGTGAGATCGAGGCGGTTCGCACGCGCTGGTGGCGGGCGTTCGATTTCATGTGGGGGCTGCACATTCTCGATCCGCAGACGCGCGAGGACACCAGCCATCCGCTGCTGATCGTGCTGGCGGCGCTGGGCACGATCGGCGCGCTGCTGGGCTGTATCCTGGTGTTCCGCAGGCGCAAGGCGCGGGCGGTCGAAACATGATTGCGGTGCCGCTGGGCGAAGTGCCGCTGGGCGAAGTGCTGGGCATTCTCGACCTGCTCGGCGTGGCCATATTTGCCCTGACCGGGGCGCTGCTGGCCGCGCGCCAGAACCAGACCTTCGTCACCATGGCGTTCTTCGCGCTGGTGACCGGCGTTGGTGGCGGGACCATGCGCGATCTGCTGATCGGTGCGCCGGTGTTCTGGATCACCGACCCCTGGGTCGCGGCAACGTGCCTGGGGGTTGCCCTGCTCGCCTGGTTCACACCCGTAAGCTGGTGGGAGGGCAAGCTGCTCGATTACGCCGACGGTGCCGGGCTCACCGCATACGCCGTGCTCGGCAGTGCCAAGGCAATGGCGTTCGGGGTTCCGCCTATTCCGGCGATCCTGATGGGGATCATCACCGGCTGCGTCGGTGGCATCATCCGCGATATGGTGGCAGGGCGGCCTTCGATCATCATCCGGCCGGAGATCTATGTTACGGCGGCTGCGGTTTCAGCCAGCCTCACCGTCGCGGGGACGATGATAAGCCTCGACAATGCGCTGGTGTGGATACTCGCCTGGCTGGCGGGTTTCCTGCTGCGCAGCGCAGCGATCCGCTGGCAGCTGGCGCTTCCGGCCCATGGCAGAACAGCCAGATAGCTATTCGGGAGTGCCCGGCGCTTCGCCCGTTTGATAGCGATCATCCGCGCTCTCACCAGGCAGAGGGCCGCCCGGATATGCGGGCAGTGGCCCGTCTGTCTGTTCCTCATCTGCCTGGGGCGCGGGTTCGCTGCGCTGGCCATCGACATTGGCCCAGGCAGCGCGATAACGGTCATCGCCCAACTGCCTGTCACCGCGCGCGGCAAATCCGGCATAATCGACCGTATCGATCCGTCCGTCAGACCCGATGTGGCAGGTGAAGCCTTCGCCGTTGTAGAGTGTGCCTGCCACGCGCCAGCCTTCGCCAGTGCGATCGACGCTGTCGACGCTGTCCACCCTGACGTCGCGCTCGACCTGGGTCACACACATGTTCACCGCGCGGTCGATACCGCGCGCACCGTCATAACGCGCATCGCCGCGGCGATCGCGATAGTCATAGTCGCGCTCCGGCTCGCGATCGGGGTATCGACGGTTCGCGTCATTTCTTGATGCAGCATTGGCGATCGCCGCGATCCCGCCGATAATCAATACGCCGGCAAGGACATCGCCCGTGCTGATGTGGTTGCGATGGTGTCGATAGCGATAGTGACGATAGTTATCGGCCCTGGCCGCGTCGGCATCGAACACCGGATGGGCAATGGTCGCGGTAGGCGATCTGCCTGCTGCGGAAATCTCGGTCGCGGCCACCGGCGTGGCAGCCATCGACAGCACGGCACCAAATGCGAGTGCGGCGGGAAAACGGGAATAATCAGCCATTCGGCTTCCTCCAACAGGCAAGAGCGGCCAACAATCGCTCATCCCGAATAATGGATTAGGCGGTCCAGGCTTTCCATCGCCTGAACCGCCCGTCTCCATTGCGCGCCGATCAATTCAAGCCGCGAATGCCGGAGTAATCGATATCGACCACCCGCCCGCGCTCGATCTCGCAGCTGAACGATCCGCTATCGGCCCGGCCCCTGCTGCCATAACCGTTGCCGTAGTCGTAGCGGCGATCATCGTAGCGATTACGGTCGTTGTAGGCATAGCCGCGCTGGCCATCGACGACCAATCGCCCGGTCACTTCCCAGCCGCGCCGCTCGCGATCGACATCGCGGATATCGACCACCCGCGCCGAGCGATAGCCGGCTCGCCGCGCATCGCGTTCGACCGCGGCAACGCAGCGCTGGATCGCGGCACGCGAATTGCCGTGGCCATAGCGGTTGTTGCGGTAATCGCTGTCGCGGTAGCCGTAGGCATCGCGATAGCCGTAATCGCCGCGATCCTTGCTCGCGGCGCTGGCGAGCACGGCAATGCCGCCGATAATCAATGCACCGGCGACTACATCGCCCGTGCTGATACCGTCGCGGTCGCGTGCCTGCGCCGGGGTTGCGCCGGCCAGCGCCCCGGTCAAAGCCATGGCGCCGATGGCTGCGGTTGCGATCCCACCCTTCGCAACATTCTTGAACATCCTGCTCATTTGAGGTCCTCCTCATACGGGCCGGGGCGGGATTGCCTCGGCTATATGAGGCGTTCTAGGCGATTCGCACTGATGCGATGCTGAATCGGGCTTGCAGTCGCCATTCATGTTCGCGGCGTTTTTTATGAACAGTCGTCAGTCGAGCGCGGCCAGCACGTCGCGGGTGAAACCGGCGATGTCGAAGCGCGCGCCCACCGGATCCTCGCCGCGCCGCACAATCACGATATTGCGGCTCGGGACAATCACCACATATTGCCCACGATTGCCGAACGCGGCGAAGGTATCGGGCGGCACGCCCTCGCTCTTGTTCATCAGCCAGAACCCCGCACCATAACCGAATGGTCCATCGGGCTGCGGCCCGGCGGGGGTGGAGACATACTCGACCCAGCCTTCGGGCAGCACGCGGGTGCCATCGGGCAGGACACCGTCATCAATGTAAAGCTGTCCCAGCCGGGCAAGATCGTGCGCGGTCGACCATACCTGCGAGGAGAGGATGTAATTCCCCCGCCAGTCGGTTTCGGCGACGGTGTCGTGCATGCCAAGCCGCGCGAACAGTTCAGCGGGCGGGTGCACCGCAAAACTCGACTTGATCGCGCGCACCGCCGCCAGGGTATCGTTGTTGGCATAGCGGAAGGTGCTGCCGGGTACGTGCGCGAGCGGCCAGTGCACGGCGGTTTCCTCTACCGTCGAGCCGCCGAAATAGAGCGGATCGGTGCGATTGCCCGGCGTGTCGGAATACCGCCCCGAGGCCATGCGAAGCAGGTGATCGATGGTGATTGCTCTGCGCGGGTCGGCATCGCTCTCGCCCAGCCCTGCCGATGCCTGTACATTGGCCTCGCCGCGATAAACCGCCGCGCCGATGAGGGTCGCAGCGATGCTCTTGGCGACCGACCATGTGCGTTGGGGGGTACTGGGCGCGAAGCCTTTCGCAAACAGGCTGTCGATCTCTTCCCCTGCGCGGGTGACGATCACGGCAGTGGTGCGAGTGCCCTGGCCATAGCCTGCGTCGAGCGCCCGGCTCAGCACCGTGCGCACCGGGCTGCTGCGCAGCATGTGCCAATTGAGAATACGGGCGTCGCGGTAACGCGCAAGATCATGCCCTTTCGCCACCGGCTGTTGCCCGATCGGCAAGGCGGCGCAGCCCTGCTGCCCGCGATATTGCGCAATACGCGGCGGCATATCGTCTGCCCATTCGACCGCGACGTGATCGACCACGCCATTGCCATTGCGGACGATTTCATGAGGCAAGCTCGGCACGATCGCATCGAGCGGCGCCTGAATCCCGGCCAGTTCCCATTCGATCACGCTTTCGGGCGTGCGATCTTCGCCCACCCGTTCAGCATTGGCGATGGCGCTGCACAGCATCAGCGCCTTGTATCCGGCGGCCAGCGCGCGGTCGTAATTTGCGTCGAGCGCTTCCTGCTGGTTCTGCGCGACAGCGGGTGCGGCGAAAAGGGCGAGCGCCGCAGCGGTGGCGGCGGACAGGGCCATGCGTATCATGGCCGCGACACTGGAGCCTGATGATGTTACATTGATCCACCGGGATTGCCGCAGGAAGTTTCTCTGGCAAGGAGCGAGGCGAAGGCCGGGCTTCATGCCCCGGACAAGCCGAGCAACGCCGTCCGGGGGACTTCCTGCGGCAACCGCAAGCGGCGGGCCGATTTTGGCCGACTGCGGTGTTGCTCGTCGGTCACTATGCATCGACATGGCTCCCTCCTCGCGCCTTGCATTCGGCCAAAATCGGCTCCGTCACGGCGGGTCCATATAGCATCATCAGGCTCTAAGCACCTCAACGCAAAAGAAAAGGGCCAGCGGATCGCTCCACCGGCCCCATGATCTTTCCCTTGCGAGGCGCTTAGGCGTCTTCGAACTCGTCCGCGTTCATCGCCGGGCCCGAATCCTGGCCCTTGGCTTCGGTGTCGCGGTCAACCAGCTCGATGATCGCCATCGGTGCGGCGTCGCTGGCGCGGATACCGGCCTTGATCACGCGCGTATAACCACCCTCGCGGTCGGCATAACGCTCGGCCAGAACGTCAAACAGCTTCTTGAGCTGCGTTTCGTCGCCCAGACGGCTCATCGCCAGGCGGCGGTTGGAAAGGCCGCCGCGCTTGGCCAGCGTTATCAGCTTTTCGATATAGGGGCGCAGTTCTTTGGCCTTGGGCGCCGTGGTGCTGATCTGTTCGTGCTTGATCAGCGCGGCGGCCATGTTGCGGAACATGGCGGTGCGGTGGCCCGACTTGCGGCCCAGCTTGCGCTGTGAAATTCCATGACGCATTTTTCATTCCTTCGTTCGTAGGGAGCCCGTTCAAGGTAGCTCCATCCTGGTCGAAAAGGGTCCGACCTTCCCAAATCCTCCCCCACCGGGGGAGGATCCTTAGCCCAGCAGTTCCTGTTCGAGCTTCTTGGCCATTTCTTCGATGTTCTCGGGCGGCCAGCCGGGGATATCCATGCCCAGGCGCAGACCCATGCTCGAGAGCACTTCCTTGATTTCATTGAGCGACTTGCGGCCGAAGTTCGGCGTGCGCAGCATCTCGGCTTCGGTCTTCTGGACCAGATCGCCGATGTAGATGATGTTGTCGTTCTTGAGGCAATTGGCCGAACGCACCGACAGTTCGAGTTCGTCCACCTTCTTGAGCAGGTAACGATTGAGCTGGTTAGCGTCCGATTCCTGCGGCTCGGCGGCATGGCCGATCAGCGCGCCCTGCGGCTGCGGAATACCATCGTCGAAGTGGACGAACAGCGTCAACTGGTCCTGCAGGATGCGCGCGGCATAGGCCAGGGCATCCTCGGGCGCCACCGTGCCATCGGTTTCGA
>PNJY01000035.1 GCA_013822125.1 Erythrobacter sp.
AGTGATCCTGGTAACGACGATCACCGGTTTCTCGATCAGCCTTGTCCTTGCGGTGATCTATCGCCAGCTGATCAACCAGCGGCCGGTGGTGACCTGGACCATGAGCGTGGTGGTGCTGGTGGTCGCGGTAGTGATCCACGCCACGATCGACGCCTGGGTGCAGGGCATCTACTACGCGGGCACGCGCGAGACCACGTTCGCCCAGCGCTTCATCGGCCTCAGCTATATCCCGCTCACACTTCTGGGCGGGTGGAGCGCACTTTATTACGCGATCAACTTCTTCCTCACGGTTGAAGAGCAGGCCGACCGGCTCGAACGGCTCGAGGCGCAGGCGACCAGCGCGCAACTGGCCATGCTGCGCTATCAACTCAACCCGCATTTCCTGTTCAACACGCTGAACTCGATCAGCACGCTGGTCCTGCTCAAGCAGACCGAGCCCGCCAATGCCATGCTCACACGATTGTCAGGCTTCCTGCGCCACACGCTGGTTGCCGAACCGGGCGCGCAGGTAACACTGGCGCAGGAGATCGAGACGTTGCAGCTCTATCTCGATATCGAGCGCATGCGCTTTGAACGGAGGCTGCGCACGCAGTTCCGCATCGAAGAGCGGGCCACCCGGGCGCTGCTCCCCTCGATGCTGCTCCAGCCGCTGGTCGAGAACGCGATCAAGTACGCGGTTTCTCCGCAGGAAGAGGGCGCGCGGATCACCCTGAGCGCGCGGGTGATCGGCGAAACGCTGCGCATCACCGTCGAGGATACCGGGCCGGGATTGCAGGGGCCGCAGCAGGGCGGCCTGCGCGAACTGGCGCGCCGCATGGGGGGGCAGAGCGCCTCGACGGGCGTCGGTCTCGCCAACATCCGTGGCCGTCTGCGCCAGGCCTATGGCGACAACCATCGCTTCGAAACCCGCTCGACCCCGGGCGGCGGTTTTACCGTACTCATTGAAATTCCCTTTGAAACTGCTGCAACCGGACGTGAAAGCGAAACCGGCAGCTCTGCGGCGCAAGCCTTGACCCGCCCCGGCCCCAATCCGGTCGGCGGCGGGCAGAGAATTGGATCGAATGCATGACTATCCGCACTATTCTGGTCGATGACGAAAAGTTGGCCATCCAGGGCCTTGAACTGAGGCTTGCCGCCTTCGACGACGTCGAGATCATCGGGACCTGCGCCAACGGGCGCGAGGCGATTCGCAAGATCAAGACCGAAAAGCCCGACCTCGTCTTCCTCGACATCCAGATGCCCGGGTTTGACGGTTTCAGCGTGGTCAAGGGGGTGATGGAGATCGAGCCGCCGCTGTTCGTCTTCGTCACCGCATATGAGGAGCACGCGATCCGCGCGTTCGAGGCCAACGCGGTCAATTACCTGATGAAGCCGGTCGATGCCGACAAGCTGGCCGATACGATCGAGCGCGTGCGCACGCGCATCGCCGAAAAGAAATCGGCCGAGGAGGCCGAAAAGCTGATGACCGTGCTCTCCGAAGTGGCCCCGGAAAAGGCCGAAGAAATGGCTGAAAGCGACGGAGAGGCCGCTGAACGCTTCGAAAGGCTCATCAACATCAAGGATCGCGGGCAGATCTTCCGCGTCGAGGTCGACACCATCGAGCATATCGAGGCGGCGGGCGATTACATGTGCATTTACACCGGCGACAATTCGCTGATCCTGCGCGAGACGATGAAGGATCTCGAGCGGCGACTAGACCCGCGCAAGTTCCAGCGCGTGCACCGTTCGACCATCGTCAATCTCGATCTGGTGCGGCAGGTGCGCCCGCATACCAACGGCGAATGCTTCCTGGTGCTCGAATCGGGAGCCGAGGTGAAGGTTTCGCGGTCGTACCGGGATGTGGTGGCAAGATTTGTGCATTAGTTTGCTTTTCGCTCGCACCTCCGTGCGAGCGATCGCGCTCTGACTACCGTGACCTGGAACCAATCGGTTCGCGACTAGCGAACCGCAAGGGCGACCGCCCGTCGCGCCCTATGGCGCGCAAGCCAAGTGAGCGGATGCGAACGCCGGCGCTTGAGGCTAAACAAAAAAACGGCCACACGAACAGCATGGCTGCTTTCACCCTCCCCGGTTTCGACCTTGACCGCTTCGTCCGCGAAACGCTCGCCGAAGATCTCGGCAATGGCCTGCCCGGCGGCGGCCATGACGTCACATCCGAAAGCGTAATCCCCGCCGACGCGCGCTTTGTCGGCGTTATGGACAGCCGCGATGCGATCGTGGTCGCGGGGCTGCCGGTGGCCGATGCCTTCTTCCGCGCGCTCGACCCTGACATGGAGATCGAGCATCTGGCCAGCGACGGCGACGAAGTTCTCGCCGGAACCGACCTGATGCGGCTTTCGGGCAATGCCCGCGCCATGCTGACCGCCGAGCGCAGCGCGCTCAACACCGTCCAGCATCTCTCCGGCATAGCCACCCTGGTGCGCGAATATGTCCGGGCGATGGACAACCCCGCCTGCACCCTGCTCGATACGCGCAAGACCATTCCGGGCCTGCGCATGCTCGGAAAATATGCGGTGCGCATGGGCGGGGGGCAGAACCACCGCATGGGGCTGTGGGATGCGGCGATGATCAAGGACAATCATGTGCTGGTCGCGGGCGGGGTGGGCGAGGCGGTGAGCCGCGCGGTCGCCGCCGGTATCAGCGAGATCATCTGCGAGGTTGACCGGATCGACCAGATCGAACCCGCGCTGGCAGCGGGCGCGACCCGACTGCTGCTCGATAACATGGAGCCCGACACATTGCGCGAAGCGGTGGGCATGGTTGCCGGGCGTGTGCCGACCGAGGCCAGCGGGGGCATCAATCTCGCCACGATCAAGGCCAAGGCGGCGACGGGTGTGGACTATGTTTCGGTCGGGCGCCTTACCCAAAGCGCGCCAGCCGCCGATATCGGGCTGGATTTCAAACCTCTATGATTTGTTTCCCTCGTCATCGCGAGGGACGCAGTCCCGTGGCGATCCATCACCTCGGTGCCCGGCCTTGAGGATCGGTCGATGGATCGGTCGATGGATTGCCGCGTCGCTTGCGCTCCTCGCAATGACAAACGGATCAACAATCGCGTCGGCCCAGGCCTACCAATGCCGCATGCCTCAGGTGGCGAGCGTGCCGCAGGTGGCACCCGAAGCGCCCGAACGGCGGCTTCCCGTGACCGGCTATACGCTGGCGCTGAGCTGGGCGCCCGAGTTCTGCAAAACGCGCGAGGGGGACCGGCGCCATGCAATGCAATGTTCGGGCCGCAATGGCCGCTTCGGGTTGGTGGTGCACGGCCTGTGGCCCGAGGGGCACGACGGTTGGCCGCAGTGGTGCGGACAGAACGTGAAACTGGAACCGGCCGAGGTGCAGCGCAACCTGTGCATGATCCCTTCGGCACAGCTGATGGCGCGCCAATGGGCCAAACACGGCAGCTGCATGGCGCGAACCCCGCAATCCTATTTCAGGGCGACCCGCATACTGTGGGAGAGCCTGCGAATTCCCGATTATGACCGGATTTCGCGCCAGGATAACCTCACCGCAGGCGATATCCGCCGCGCCTTTGCCGTCGCCAACCCGGGCTGGCGAGAGGATGGCGTGGGCGTATATCTCAATGACAGGGGTTGGCTTGAGGAATTGCGGCTATGCTATTCTAAGCGGTTCCGCCCGACCCGCTGCGACAGGGCTCGCCTTGGCGCCAAGGACGACGTGAAGGCGAAGATCTGGCGCGGACTGTAAGAAACCCCGTCGGCAAGCAGTGGCTATTGGGTGCAGACAGCACCTGTCGTCAGGTTTGCTCGTGCGCGGCGTGGTGCGCCTCAATCGGCCGAAAGATGGAGGCCGTTACGGCGATCGCCAATGCAGTCAGCCCCAGGCCGGCGATGACGTCGACCAGATAATGCCACCGCGTCGCCAGTGCTTCGAACACGATGAACCCGAATAGCGGCAGATAGAACCAGCACAACCAACGCTCGTGCCTCCAAGCATAATAGACAAATACCGCCGACGATGCCACGTGCAGCGATGGCATCGCAGCGACTGCGGAAAACAGATACTGGCTGCCTTCGCGTTCAATCCACGGCCTGCCTCCGGCCATCAATGCCTGATAGCTGGCGTACATATGTTCCTGCCTTGCGGTTTCGAGCGCGTTTACGCCCGTCTCGTAAATAAAGGGGCCGACTGCGGGCATGATCAGATAGCTGAGCGCACCGAGAACATGCACCAGCATCGCGGAAAAGACCACTTTGCGAAAAACGATGAAGCGCCGCATGGAATGGACGATTATGCTGCATCCGAACATGGCCAGAAAGGCGAAGAGATAGAGGTGATCTTCCGCTGGCATGGCTATGCCGACGACGTTGTGAACCACATACGATGCCTCGATCACGGGGCGCACCAGTTGATCTGTTTTCCAGTAGAGCGCATCCCAGCGCACGGGATTGATCACGTTCATCCATAGCTTCACATTGAAATGTATCAGCAATATCAACCCATAACCGAGCGCCCCGACCAGATAATAGACCAGCCGCATTTTTCGCCTGGTCATGATCATGAACAGGCCCAGCGCAAAGATGATCGACAGCGGCACCCAATAGCTCATGCCCGTGAATTGCAGCGCATTGCCCGCTGGCAATACGAATCGCAGGCCGAAGGCATTGGCGAGGATTCCCGCAATCAGGCCGAACCCGGTCGCCAGCGCCAACTCGGGAAGCGGCGCCATGAATAACAATATGATCCGCGAACGGTGCGCAAATGCCTTCATTCTTGACACCTGGCCGAATGGTTCGGAAATTATCTCGGCAGGCCCCCCGCCGGGGAAATGATTCATTGGTTTTTCCTGAAGGTTATGCGGACGGGAAATCATTCAAAACAAAATCTTGCGTGGCACAAACCGTCAGGCAGGACAAACGCAAGGTGCGCCTTCCGCTAGCTCAAACGCGAAAGCCTCGATCAGCGGCGTACCTTGAAAAATTCGCGCAGCAGTTCCGCCGCTTCGGCCTCGCCCATCCCCGAATAGACCTCCGGCCGGTGCAGGCATTGCGCCTGTTCGAACACGCGCGCGCCGTGTTCGACCGCGCCGCCCTTGGGATCGGGAGCGGCGTAATAAAGCCGGGCAATGCGCGCGTGGCTGATCGCGCCCGCGCACATCGCACAGGGTTCAAGCGTGACGTGGAGATCGCACTCGCCCAACCGCTCGCTGCCCAGTCTTTCCGCCGCCATGCGCAGTGCGCGCATCTCGGCATGGCCGGTGGGATCGGGCGGATTGCGCGTGCGGTTGCCTGCGATCGCCACCACTTCCTCGCCGCGCGTGACCACCGCACCGACCGGCACCTCGCCAAGCAACGCGGCCTCGCGCGCGGCACCGAGCGCCAGTTGCATTCGCTGTGGGATCGGCCATCTGGTTCCTTGGCGGGGCATCCGCGCGCGCTACCTGCATTGCCGCCGCACTGCAACTCGGCTTGACGATTCGCCAGCCCACCGCTATGCGCGCGCCTTTCCGGGAGTTCTGGACGTGTCGGGCCGGTTGTTCGTGACCGGCGATTCGTTCGACCTCGCAAACACAAACAGATGAGAGTTACCATGTCGCGCATTTGCGAACTGTCGGGCAAGGGTCGCCAGGTCGGCCACAACGTGAGCCACGCCAACAACAAGACCAAGCGGGTGTTCCTGCCCAATCTGCAGAACGTCACGCTGCTCAGCGAGAAGCTGGGCCGCAGCTTCAAGTTCCGCGTCTCGGCGCACGCGCTGCGCTCGGTGGAACACAATGGCGGGCTCGACAACTGGCTCTTGAAGACCAGCGACGAGCAGCTTTCGGCCAATGCGCTGAAGGTGAAACGCGAACTGAAGAAGGCGGCCACCGTCGCCGCCTGATCGCAGCCTGCCCTGCACGGGGGGTATCGGAATTCGAGAGGCGCGCGGGGCAACCTGCGCGCCTTTTGATTTGCTTGCCCTATTCGACGAACAATAGCGGATCGAGCCGCGCGCCCTGCCAGGTAATGCCCCAGTGGAGATGCGGGCCAGTGGCCCTGCCGCTGGAGCCGATGTTGCCAATATGCTGGCCCTGCCTCACGGCATCGCCGTCGCCCACCACCAGCCGCGAAGCATGGAGGAATGCGCTGGAGAGCCCCTGGCCATGATCCAGGATCAGCAGATTGCCTTCGAGCGAGAAATTCGCCGCCGCCAGCACCACCACGCCATCGGCAGGGGCCACAAACGGTGTGCCGCTTGCCCCGGTGGTGATGTCCATCCCCGAATGATAGCTCGCCGGCTCGCCGCGATAGACCCGCTGCGATCCGAACCGCCCCGAAACCCGGCCGCGCACCGGCCAGATGAAGGGCTGCATCCAGCCCTGCGCACCCGTGCGCCTGGCGCGCGCGGCGGTGATGGTGGCGAGTTCCCCCTCGCGGCGCTTGAGGAAATCGGCGCTCGGGCCGCCGGGGCGGCGCGGTGTATCGACATGTTCGATCTGCCACTGCCGCGGGGAAATCGCCAGTTGGCGGGTCACGCTGGCGCCATCGGCCAACTGCGCCACCAGCTCGGCAGCGGACGCGGCATCGCGGTCGGTCCCGTCGCAGCCGGCCATCGCCAGCAGAGCCAGGCCAAGCGCGGCCACACGCATCATGCCTGGCCCAGCAGCCGCCTGGTCGCAGCCTCTGCCGTGGCATAGGCCTCCTGGTGATCGGCGCTCCAGTAACGCAGTTCCTCGAGCGGGATCGCCTTGCCCGTCACCGCGCAGGTGACATGGTTGCCATGCCGCAGAACGCGAAAGGATGATGGGCCATAGAGCAGTTTGGCCTCGTTATCGCTTGAAGACATCAACATGGCATCGACCTTAGCAGCAAGCAGCTAGCCGAACAAATCATCCTGCCGCGGCGCGGCGCCGCCCTTCGCCCCCGATTTGCGCGGAGCTGCTGCTCCCGCCCGCGCCACATCGAGCAATCCGTCGGCGAACTGCAGCCTCAGCGCATCGTGCTTTCTGGCGGCCGACCTGCTGGTCAGGGCATGGCCGTCAGCCGCGCGCACGATGGCATAGCCGCGCTGTAATGGCCGTTCGGGGTGAAGCTGGTCGGCAAGCCGCGCAAGCCCGGCGAGAGCCTCACGCTTGCGCACCAATTGCTGCTCGATGAGCCGGGGCGAGAGCCGCGCAGAAATCCCTGCCAGCCTTTCGCGCCCGCGGCCCGCGCGCTCCATCAGTCCGCGCCGCAGCCGCTCGCTGAATTCATCAAGCCGCTGCGTCTGACCCTGAAGCAACTGTTCGGGCCGGGGCAGGCGCCGCAAGCGCGCCTCGAGCCGCTCGCGCCCGAGTTCGAGCGGGCGAAAGACCGCCCGCGCCTGCCGGCCGGCAAGGTCGGCAATCGTCGCCGCAAGGTCGGCGCGCACCGGCACCGCCATTTCCGCCGCCGCGGTGGGGGTCGGCGCGCGGCGGTCGGCAGCAAAATCGGCCAGCGTGGTATCGGTTTCGTGCCCGACGGCAGAAATAACCGGAATGCTGCATTCTGCGATGGCGCGAACCACGATCTCCTCGTTGAACGCCCACAAATCCTCGATAGAGCCGCCGCCCCGCGCGACAATCACCAGATCGGGGCGCGGCACCGGGCCATCGGGCTCCATTGCGGAAAACCCGCGCAGCGCCGCCGCCACTTGCTCAGCCGCGCCCTGCCCCTGCACCAGCACCGGCCACACCAGCACATGCGAAGGAAAACGGTCGGCCAAACGTTGGAGGATATCGCGAATCACCGATCCGGTGGGCGAAGTGACAACGCCGATCACGCGCGGCAGATAGGGCAGCGCGCGCTTGCGCTCGGCCGCGAACAATCCTTCCGCATCAAGCCGTCGCCGGGTCTTTTCGAGCAGCGCCAGCAGCGCGCCCTCGCCCGCAATCTCCAGCGTTTCGATGACGATCTGGTATTTCGAGCGCCCGGCATAAGTGGTGATCTTGCCCGTCGCGATCACTTCCAGACCGTCTTCGGGCACGAAGCCGAGGCGCTGCGCACTGCCGCGCCACATCACCGCGTCGATCACCGCCGCATCATCCTTGAGCGCGCAATAGAGGTGGCCCGATGCCGCGCGCTTGACACCCGAAAGCTCACCGCGCAGCCGCACGAAGCCGAAGCGATCCTCGACCACGCGCTTCAGCGCAGCGGAAATTTCGCTGATCGTCAGCGGCTCGGCGTTGTCGCCTGCCGCCTGGCGCGCTACCAGCCTTGGGGCGCCCTCGCCGGGGCCACTCTCGCCATAGGGGTCTGCCATGAATATCCTTCTGATCGGGTCGGGTGGGCGCGAACATGCGCTGGCCTGGAAGCTGGCGCAATCCCCGGCATGTACGAAGCTTTACGCCGCCCCCGGCAATCCGGGTATCGGCGAAGAAGCCGAGCTGGTCGCGCTCGATGCCGCCGATCATGGCGAAGTGACCGCATTCTGCAAGGCGCAGGCCATTGCACTGGTGGTTGTAGGCCCCGAGGCGCCCTTGGTGGCCGGGCTGGCTGACAGCCTGCGCGCGGCGGGGATCGCGGTGTTCGGCCCCTCTGCCGCCGCCGCGCAGCTCGAAGGCAGCAAGGGCTTTACCAAGGACCTGTGCCGGCGCGCGGGCATTCCCACGGCGGGCTATGTCCGCTGCGCCAGCCTGTCTGACGCACTGGCCGCGCTCGACAGGTTCGCCGCGCCCTATGTGCTCAAGGCCGACGGGCTGGCGGCGGGCAAGGGCGTGGTGATCGCGGCAACGTGCGCCGAGGCCCAGGATGCGCTCGCCGAGATGTTCGGTGGCCAGTTCGGTGAGGCGGGCGCAGAGGTCGTGATCGAGGAGTTCCTCAAGGGCGAGGAGGTGAGCTTCTTCGCGCTCACCGATGGCGAGGCCATCGTTCCGTTCGGCAGCGCGCAGGATCACAAGCGCGTGGGCGAGGGCGACACCGGCCCCAACACCGGCGGTATGGGCGCCTATTCGCCCGCGCCGGTGCTGACCCTGGCGCTCGAAGCGCAGGTGATGGCCGAGATCGTAAAGCCCACGGTGCGCACGATGCGCGAGGAAGGCATGCCCTATTCGGGAGTGCTCTTCGCAGGGCTGATGCTGACCGAGGACGGACCCAAGCTGATCGAATACAACTGCCGCTTCGGCGACCCCGAATGCCAGGTGCTGATGATGCGGCTCGAAAGCGATCTTGCCGAGGTGCTGCTCGCCTGTGCTCAGGGGCAGATCGCTGAGGCTGAGGCGCGCTTTGCCGATCGGGCTGCGCTGACCGTGGTGATGGCGGCGAAGGGCTATCCCGGCGCGCCCGACAAGGGCGGAACGATCGACCTTGACGATTGCGAACGCGGCGGCGCAAAGGTCTTCCACGCAGGAACTGCGATCAACGATGGACGGCTTGTTGCAAACGGCGGGCGCGTGCTCAATGTCACGGCAACAGGCAGGAGTGTGACCGAGGCGCAGAAAACTGCCTATGCAGCGGTCGATGCGATCGAGTTTCCGACCGGTTTCTGCCGCCGCGATATCGGCTACCGGGAAGTGTCGAGGGAGAATGTCGATGCGGCATGATTTCTGGATTGCATCACTTGCGCTGCTCTTCACGGCATCCTGTGCTCACGCGCCGCGCGAAGCCGCAAGCCGCGCCGCTTCGCCCGACCACGACCGTCTGGCATTCGTCCAGGCGGCCTGCGGCGGCTGCCATGCGGTGGAGGGCGAAGCGATCTCGCCCAATCCGCTCTCGCCCACTTTCGCGGCAATCGCCAACCGGCCCGGACTGGACGCGGCAACGCTTTCAAGCTGGCTGCGCGATGCGCACAACTATCCCGAGGTCATGGATTTCGACCTTTCGGACGAGCAGATCGAAATGGTCGCGGGCCACATGCTGACGCTACGCGATCCCGCCTGGCGCCCGCTGCCCGATTAACCCCGGCGCCGCACTTCAGCCCAGCTTTTCCTGCATCAGCTTCGCGAGATCCACTTCCGTGCGCGCGCCGAAATGCGAGATGATTTCGGCAGCGGCGATTGCGCCGCGCCTGAGGCAGCGCTCGAGCGGCTCGCCGCGAACATGGCCGAACAGGAACCCCGCCGCGAACAAATCGCCCGCGCCGGTGGTATCGACAACTTGTGCGATCGGTTCGGCCGCAACTTCAGCGCGCTCACCGTTCCTGATCGCGATTGCACCCTCGGCGCTGCGGGTGACGACCAGCGTGGGCAGCTTGCCGGCAAGTGCGGCGATGCCGTCCTCGACATTGTCGGTGCCGGTAAGAGCAAACAGTTCGAGATGGTTGGCGAACAGGATATCGATCAGCCCATCCTCGATCAGCGCGCGGAAATCATCGCCGTGCCGGTCGATCACGAAGACTTCGGACAGGGTGAAGGCGACTTCGCGCCCCGCCGCCCGCGCTGCCTCGATCGCGCGGCGCATCGCCGCCCGCGGTTCTTCCGGGTCCCACAGATAGCCTTCGAGATAGAGCACCCGCGCCGCCGCCACCGCCTCGGCATCGAGCGCTTCAGGCGGGAGGAACTGCGACGCGCCGAGGAATGTGTTCATCGTGCGCTGCGCATCGGGGGTAACGAAGATCAGGCAGCGCGCCGTCGGCGGATCGGCATCAGTGTGGTTTGTCGGACGCGGCGGGATGTCGAAATCGATCCCCACTGCGCGGATATCGTGCGCGAAGACCTCGCCCAGCTGGTCGTCGGCGACCTGGCCGATGAACGCGCACTGTGCCCCCAGCGCGGACAGGCCGGCGAGCGTATTGGCCGCCGAGCCGCCCGATATCTCGCGCGCGGGGCCCATGGCCGCATAGAGCTCGCTCGCTCGCACGGCATCGACCAGCGTCATCCCGCCGCGGTTGAGCTGCAATTCCTCGATCAGTTCGTCCGAAGCGGCGGCCATTACATCGACAATCGCATTGCCGATGGCGATCACGTCATATCGCGGCTGGGTCACAAATGTTCTCATTCTGTTGAAGCGAAGTGGCAGCGCCTAGCCGCTCAGCCCGCCTTAGCCAAGAGGCAGCTGACAACCCCGAGGTTGACTTGCGCGCGGCCCGCAGTGAAAGGCCGCACATGGCCACCGGGATCCGCGCGAGAGGGACAGGGCAATGATTGCCGAGTACAGCAGGGTTTTGGTGGTCGGCCTTGTCCTCGCAGTCGGCGGCTGCGTTTCCGGCTCCACCACGCCGACACAGCAGCTCCCGAGGCAGGCGCCGCCGCCGACCCTGCCCAGTCCCGCAGTCCGCGCACCAGAAGTCATCCTGCCTCGGGCCGGGTTCATCACCCCACAGGTCATGCGCCTGCCGGGGCTTGAAAACGTGATCGGGCGCGATGCCGCACAATTGCAGCGGCAGTTCGGCAAGGCGCGGCTCGACATTGCCGAAGGCGATGCACGCAAGCTGCAATTTTCAGGCGAGGCATGCGTGCTGGATGTCTGGCTCTACCCGCTGCGCCCCGGCGCGCCGCCGGTCGCCACACATGTCGAGGCGCGGCGCGCCAGCGACGGGCGCGATGTCGACCGCGCGCGTTGCATCGACGCGCTGGGCGACCTCAAACGGTAAAGCTCTCGCCGCAGCCGCATGCACCCTTGGCATTGGGATTGGTGAACACGAAACCGGCGGTGAAATCGTCCTCCACCCAGTCCATCGTGCTGCCCACCAGATACAGCACGCTGGCGCCATCGATGTAGAACGTGCCGCCCGGAGTTACGATCTTCTCGTCGAATTTCGCCTCCTCGGTGACGTAATCGACCGAATAAGCAAGGCCCGAACAGCCGCGCCGCGGGGTTGAAAGCTTGACCCCGATTGTGCCTTGCGGGGCCTTGGCCATAAGTTCGGCGATCCGGGCCACGGCGGCGGGAGTCAGGGCAACGGCAGCAGGAATCTCGCGGATCTTCGTGTCAGTCATAACATTCCAAGCTCCAGCCGCGCCTCGTCGCTCATCTTGTCAGGGCCCCAGGGTGGATCCCACACCAGATTGACCTCGGCATCGCGTACCCCCGGCACGCTGGCGGCGCGGATTTCAACCTCGCCGGGCATCGATTCCGCCACCGGGCAATGCGGCGTGGTCAGCGTCATGGTGATGGCGACATCGCCGTCACCGCTGACATCGACGCCGTAGATCAGGCCCAGGTCATAGATATTGACTGGAATTTCCGGGTCATAGATTTCCTTGAGCGCCGCCACTACCGAATCGTAAAGCTCGCCGCCCGGCTCGCCGGGGGCGAGGCCTGCGGGCTTTGCCTTGAGAAACCCTTCGAGATAGTCGCGCTTGCGCTCAAGCTTCGCGGCAGAGGTTTCCTCGACTGCATCCTCCACCCGTGCGCGGCGCGGCGGCGTGACCGCATCGACCTGTTCGACGGTGAATTTCGCTTCCTTGTTCATCCGAATATCCTCCGCGTGCGTTCGATCCCGCGCATGAGCGCGACGATGTCGCCATCGTCACTGTAGAGTCCAAAGCTGGCGCGTGCGGTGGCCGCAACCCCAAGGTGGTCCATCAGCGGCTGCGCGCAGTGGTGACCCGCACGGATGGCCACGCCTTCCTCGTCAAGGATTGTGGCGAGGTCGTGCGGATGCACGCCGTCCATCGCGAAGCTGACGATCCCGGCGCTGTCGGTCGGGCCGAACACGGTCACGTCGTTCATCGCACCGAGCTGGGCACGAAGCTGTGCCGCCAGCGCAGTCTCATGTGCATGGATGCGATCGAGCCCGACGGCATCGACATAATCGATCGCCGCGTGCAGGCCGAGCGCCTCGGCAATTGCGGGCGTGCCCGCTTCGAAGCGCTGCGGCGGCGGAGCGTAGGTGGTCTTCTCGAAGGTGACGCGGTCGATCATCGAGCCGCCGCCCTGGTACGGCGGCATCGCCTCAAGCAGTTCGGCCCGTGCCCACAGCGCGCCGATCCCGGTCGGGCCATAGAGCTTGTGCGCGGAAAAGACGTAAAAATCGCAGCCCAGCGCAGCGACATCGAGGTTCATGCGCGGTACGGCCTGGCAGCCGTCGATCAGCAATTTCGCGCCGACCCCATGCGCGAGGTCCGCCGCCCGGCGCACGTCGAGCATCGAGCCGAGCACGTTCGAGACATGCGCCAGCGCGACCAGCTTGTGCCGTTCGGTCAGCATCGCCTCGGCGGCATCGAGATCGATCCTGCCATCGTGCGTCAGCGGGCAGACATCGATCTGCGCGCCCATGCGCGCGGCTATCATCTGCCAGGGCACGATGTTCGAATGGTGCTCCAGCGTGGAGAGCAGGATACGATCGCCCGCGCGCAGATTTTCCGCGCCCCAGCTCTGCGCGACCAGGTTGATCGCCTCGGTCGCGCCGCGGGTGAACACCACCTCTTCCTCGCGCCCGCCGATGAAGCGCGCCACGCGTCGCCGCGCCGCCTCATAGGCCAGCGTCATCTCGGCCGAACGGGCATAGACCCCGCGGTGTACGGTGGCGTAATCCTTGCCCAGCGCGCGAGCGACCGCGTCGATCACGACTTGCGGCTTCTGCGCGGTCGCAGCAGAATCGAGATAGTGCCAGGGTTCGCCGACGCGCGTCAGCAGCCCGGGGAAGTCTGCTCGCGCCCGATCCAGCTGCGTGATGGCGGAAACCTCGTTCACAGCAATGCTCCCAGCGCAGCCAATGCCGCCTGCTCGATCCTTGCGACATCACCATGCCCCGCAAGGTGGCTCTCGCCCGCAACGAACGCATCGGCGATGAAGGCCTGGAGCATCAGCCGCCGCGCCTCCTGCGGCGGAAGCCCGCGCGCTGCGAGATAGAACAGCGCCTGCCGGTCAAGCTCGCCCACGGTGGCACCGTGCGCGCATTTCACGTCATCGGCGAGGATTTCCAGCTCAGGCTTGGCATTGGCGCTTGCCCCGCGATCGAGCAGCATGGCGCGGATCGACTGCACGGCGTCGGTACGCTGGGCATCGCGCGCCACGCGCACACGGTTGAGCGCGCTTCCCGTGGCCGTGCCCGCCAGCACCGATCGCACGACCTGGTTGCTGGTCGCATCGGGCGCGGCATGGTGCACATCGCTGACGATCTCGAGCGTCTGATCGCCGCTGCCCAGAATCACCCCGCCAAGTTCGAAATGCGCGCCCTCCATCAATTCGACCTTGATGCCGAGCCGCGCGTATGGCGCGCCATGGACCAGCGCGAACAGTGAAAAGCGCGCACCCGGCCACAGCGTGATCTCGATCTCGCGCAGCGCCACTCCGTCCTTTGCCTCAAGCCCGGTAATTACCATGCGATCGGCATCGCCTGCACGCACCGAAATCCGCTCGGGGCCGTGCGCGGGCGGCCAGACGCGCGCCAGCGCATCCACATCGGCATAGCGCCAATCCTCGAGCTTGCGCGTGGGAAGGGTGGCCAGGTTCATCACGCTACCGCCTCATAGCCCTGCTCTTCGAGCTGGAGCGCGAGTTCGGGCCCGCCCGTCCGCACGATCCGCCCCGAACTGAGTACATGGACGAAATCGGGCCGCACATAATCGAGCAGGCGCTGGTAATGTGTGATCAGCAACACTCCCTTGCCTGGCTTCCTCATGATCGCATTGATCCCCTCGCCCACAACGCGCAGCGCATCGATATCGAGGCCCGAATCGGTCTCGTCGAGCACCGCGAAGGCGGGGTCGAGGATGCCCATCTGCACCATCTCGTTGCGCTTCTTCTCGCCGCCCGAAAAGCCGACGTTCACCGGGCGTTTGAGCATTTCCATGTCCATCTTGAGCAGCGCGGCCTTCTCGCGCGCGAGCTTGAGAAACTCGCCGCCCGAAAGCGGCTCCTCGCCGCGCGCACGGCGCTGCGAATTCAGGGCTTCGCGCAGGAACTGAAGGTTGGAAACGCCGGGGATCTCGACCGGGTATTGAAAGCCGAGGAACAGCCCGGCGGCGGCGCGCTCATGCGGCTCCATCGCCAGCAGGTCCTGCCCCATGTAGCTGACCGTGCCCCCGGTCACTTCGTATCCGGGCCTGCCGCCCAGCACATAGGCGAGCGTCGATTTGCCTGCGCCATTGGGCCCCATGATCGCGTGCACTTCGCCCGCCTTCACGCTGAGCGAGAGGCCGGTGAGGATCGGCCTTGATTGATTGGTGCCGCCTACTTCGGCGTGGAGGTTATCGATTGTCAGCATTGTAATCTTTCCTGGACCGCGAATAGTGCTGGTTCGGGTTGGCTTCCTTGTGGGCGCGCGCGGCCTCCTTCTTGTCGGCCATGCGCAGCCGCATTCCGGCTGTGATCCGGGCGAGCACCGCGTCCATGTTTTCGAGAATGTCGGCGGCCTTGATCCGCATCACGCGAATGCCGACCGATTCAAGGCTCTTGTCGCGCCGCTTGGCGAGCGTTTCGTTCGCGCCTTCCTCGTCGATGATAATCGCCATGCCAAGGTTGTGGCAGTTGAAATCGACGATCGCGCTGCCGACCACCGCGTGGCGGGTGAATTTGTAGCGCCCGAGATCGGCCTTGGCGAAGCGTGCGAGCAGCGCCTTGTGCGCCTCCGACGAATGCCGCCGCAGCTCGCGCGCCTGTTCGTGCAGCACATCGAGTCGGGACTCCGAAATTTCCCACCCGCGGCCGCGCTTCTTGAGCACGGGGGCGGCGTCGGTGTCGGACGGGTCGCGGAGCTGGAGGGTCTTTTTAACGTTCAACTCGCGCTCCCTTCGAGCGAAATTGCGCTATCGTCACCCTGAACTTGTTTCAGGGTCCATTTCTCCACAAGCGATGAAGCCAAGTGGGGCGCGATGGATGCTGAAACGAGTTCAGCATGACGAGTAAGTCCAAAATTGTTCACCCCACACTCCCCTCAAGCGAAATCGCCAGCAGCTTCTGCGCTTCGACTGCGAATTCCATTGGCAGTTCCTTCAGCACTTCCTTGGCAAAGCCGTTGACGATCAGCGCCACTGCCTCTTCAGCACCGAGGCCACGCTGCATGGCGTAGAACAACTGGTCATCGCTGATTTTCGAAGTGGTCGCCTCGTGCTCGATCTGAGCGGTGGGGTTCTTCACCTCGATATAGGGCACGGTATGCGCGCCGCATTCGCTCCCCAGCAGCAGCGAATCGCACTGGGTGAAGTTGCGCACATTGTCGGCATTGGGCCCGACACGCACCAGCCCGCGGTAGGTGTTGTTTGCCTTGCCCGCCGAAATGCCCTTGGAGATGATCGTCGAGCGGCTGCCCCGCCCGTTGTGGATCATCTTGGTCCCGGTATCGGCCTGCTGGTAATTGTTGGTAACGGCAACCGAGTAGAATTCGCCAACGCTGTCTTCGCCGTTGAGCACGCAGCTGGGATATTTCCAGGTCACCGCGCTGCCGGTTTCGACCTGGGTCCAGCTGATCTTGCTGCGCGCGCCCTGGCACAGCCCGCGCTTGGTGACGAAATTGTAGATCCCGCCCTTGCCTTGGGCATCGCCGGGGTACCAGTTCTGCACGGTCGAGTACTTGATCTCCGCGTCCTCGAGCGCAACCAGTTCGACCACCGCGGCGTGGAGCTGGTTTTCGTCGCGCTGCGGCGCGGTGCAGCCCTCCAGATAGCTGACGTAGCTGCCCTTTTCCGCGACGATCAGCGTGCGTTCGAACTGGCCGGTATTTTCGGCATTGATGCGGAAATAGGTGCTCAGCTCCATCGGGCAACGCACGCCTTCGGGCACATAGACGAAGGTGCCATCGGAAAAGACCGCGCAGTTCAATGTGGCGAAGAAGTTGTCATGCTGCGGCACGACCTTGCCCAGCCATTTCCTGACAAGGTCGGGATATTGCTTGATCGCTTCGGAAATCGACAGGAATATCACCCCCGCGCGCTTCAGCTCCTCGCGGAAAGTGGTGGCGACGCTGACAGAATCGAACACCGCATCGACCGCGACCTTGCGCGCGCCGCCCGAACGATCGACCACTCCTGCCAGCACTTCCTGCTCGGCCAGCGGGATACCCAGCTTGTCATAGACCGCCTTGATTTCGGGATCGAGTTCGTCGAGCGATTCGAGCTGCGGCTTCTTCCTCGGCGCGGCGTAGTAATAAGCGTCCTGGTAGTCGATCGGCGGGATATCGAGTTTCGCCCAATCGGGCATCGGCATGGTCTGCCACAGGCGGAATGCCTTCAATCGCCATTCGAGCATCCATTCCGGCTCGCCCTTTTTCGCGCTGATGAAACGGACCGTATCTTCGTTGAGCCCCTTGGGCGCGAATTCGGTATCAATCTCGGCCGACCAGCCGTGCTCGTATTCGGCCGCGCGCGCCGCGGCCGCGCGGGCGTCCTTGTCTTGGATATCAGCGGTCTGGATTTCAGTGCTCTGGATTTTGACGTCTTCGTTCATGCGACTTCTCTTTGCGCGCTCAGCCTAGTCAGCGGAATCTCCGCCAGCGCGCCGCGCAAGGCATTGTTGATCAGCGGCCAGTGCGGCCTGACCGCGCAGCCCGATTCATAATCGCAGCAATTGGCATCGAGACAGTGCGTCAGCGCGATCGGGCCTTCGACCGCTTCGACGATGTCGGCAACGGTAATCGCCGCCGCCGGACGCGCCAGCTGCAGGCCGCCGCCCGCCCCGCGCACCGAGCGCAGCAGCCCGGCCGCCGTCAACTTGCTGACGAGCTTCTGCACCGTGGGCGTGGGCAGGCCGGTTTCCGCTGCAAGCTCGGCCGCACTGGTCCGCCCCCCGCCGCAATGGCGGGCTGCCGCGCTCATCGTGACGACGGCATAATCGGCGAGATTGGACAGGCGCATGGCTCGTTTCGTTCAAATAAGACTGATTCGTTCTTATTTCAGCTAGGGGCGGGATTGGCCTATTTCAACGCGTTTCCGCTTGTTGCGAGTCGTTAGCAGGAACCGCCCGGCCAAGCCGCCGTGCCGTTTCAACGCGCATGATGCCCAGCGTTGAAAGAATATGTCCTGGAACGCTCGTTCAAGACCGGCAACGTTGTCCGAATCGGCGAATCGGCGCAACCCAGGGTAGCCAGGCCACATGCGGACCCGCCCAATTCTGCGGAGCAGGCCATAATGGGGGTTCTGCAATTGCATCGATCAAGGCCCGGCCGCATTTGACGCCTAACGCGTAGGTATTTGGTTTTCCTGATTTATATTAGGTCTGCTCTGCTGACTCATGCAAGTCAATGACGTACAAAAAAGGGGCGGCCCCCGATAATCGAGAACCGCCCATTCAAGTCGAGGAACTCTTCGCATTGCTGCTCCGAGCCCTTCGGGTCGCAATCGTGTGATACTCCAACACGATGAACAGGGATTGTATGCAAGCGACAAATCTTGCCTAATCCAGGCCGTCGGCGGCTTCATGAAATTGAAATAATTGCACTATTGTCTCGGCTGCGAACGACTCGACAGTGGCCCTGCCGCTTGCCATAGCGCCGGGCGATGCTTTTCCGCCTGCTGCGCCCCGCCCTGTTCGCATTCGATCCGGAAACCGGCCACCGGCTGGCAATCGATGCGTTGCGCGCGCTCCCGACGCGTAAGCCTCAGCGTCCCGGCAGCCTTGCCATCGAAGTCGCGGGAATCGCCTTTCCCAACCCACTGGGCCTGGCTGCGGGTTTCGACAAGGATGCCGAGGTTGCCGATGCGGTGTTGGGGCTGGGTTTCGGCTTTGCCGAAGTCGGCTCGATTACGCCGTTGCCGCAGGCCGGAAACCCCAGGCCGCGGCTGTTCCGCCTCGTCGAAGACCGCGCGGTGATCAACCGCATGGGCTTCAACAACGCGGGGGCACAAGCGGCACTGAAACGGCTTGAACGGCGCACAGAGTGTGCAGACCCCGGCGTTCTGGGGATCAACATCGGCGCCAACAAGGATTCGCCCGACCGGATCGGCGATTATGCCACGATGACCCAGCTGATGGTGCCGCATGCCAGCTATCTGGCGGTCAATGTGTCCAGCCCCAACACGCCGGGCCTTCGCGCACTGCAGGACGAAGGCGCGCTCGCCGGACTGCTCGATGCAGTGATCGAGGCGCGGGCCGATGTCATGCCTGTCGCTCCGCCGCCGATCTTCCTCAAGGTCGCGCCAGATCTGGAGCGGGCCGATATCGAGGCCATCGCCCGCATCGCCATCGACAAGCGTCTCGGGGCGCTGATCGTCTCCAACACCACGATCTCGCGCCCGCCGCTGCGTTCGCGGCACGGAGCGCAAGCGGGCGGGCTGTCGGGTGCGCCGCTCAGGCCGCTGGCGCTCGAAAGGCTGCGCGATTTCCGCAGGGCGACTGGCGGTGAAATCCCGTTGGTAGGGGTTGGCGGGATTGCCAGCGCGGACGAGGCATGGGAACGCATCCGCGCCGGGGCGAGCCTGGTCGAGCTTTACAGCGCGCTGGTCTTCGAGGGCTTCGGCCTGGCCGCGCGGATCCTGCGCGGGGTCGAGGCGCTGATGCGGCGCGACGGTTTTTCCAGCATTGCCGAAGCGGTCGGGAGCGAATAATCCCGCCGGCATGAACGCAGGACCATCCACGCGGACAATCGCCGCTACAATCCTTTTCGCGCTCGCCCTGACCGGCTGTGCAACCACCTCCACCATCACGGAAACAGGCAGCGCCGCATCAGGGCGCGGCTTCATCGGCGAAGTCAGCGCAGCCGATCCGCGCGCCGAGGAAGCGGGACGCGCCATGCTCGTCGCAGGCGGCAACGCGACCGATGCAGCCATCGCGGTGATGCTGGCACTGACCGTGGTCGAACCGCAAAGTTCCGGCATCGGCGGGGGCGGCTTTCTGGTTCGCGGCACGGCAAGCGGCGAGGTGATCTCATACGACGGGCGCGAAACGGCACCTGCCGGAGCTACGCCCGACTGGTTCCAGCGCGAGGACGGCTCTCTCCCGAGTTTTCGCGAGTCGGTCCAGAGCGGCCTCAGCGTGGGCGTCCCCGGCAACATCCGCATGGCAGCCATGGCGCACCGGGATCATGGCAAATTGCCGTGGGCCAAACTGTTCGAACCAGCGATCAGGCTCGCGCGCGAGGGATTCAGGATCAACAACCGGCTCTACAATTCATTGTCGGCCCAGCCCGGCCATGCCGCCTTTTCCGCCGCCGCGCGCCAGCTCTATTTCGATGCCGAAGGACAGGTTCTGCCGCCCGGTTCGCTGGTCAGGAACGAACGGCTGGCCCAGACCTTCGAACGGATCGCAAACGAAGGGGCCGATGCGTTCTACGGGTCTGAACTGGGCGCCGCGATCGTAGATGAAGTGGCGAAGGCAACCCCGCGCACGGGCGGTATGACTATGGCCGATCTTGCGGCCTATGATGCCAGGAAGCGCGGCGCGGTTTGTGGCAGTTACCGTAGATATCGCGTGTGCAGCATGGGCCCGCCAAGTTCGGGCGGGGTAGCCGTGTTGCAGATTCTCGGCCAGCTGGAACGGTTCGATCTCGGCGCGCTGGGCAAGGACAATCCGGTAACCTGGCATCTCTTCATCGAATCCCAGCGCCTGGCCTATGCCGACCGCGAGCAATATCTGGCCGATCCCGATTTCATCGATGTCCCGGTCGCGGGCCTGCTTGCGCCCGATTATCTCGCGGCGCGCAGCGCGCTGATCGATCCCGGCACGTCGATCGAACGACCCGGACCGGGCCATCCTGCCGGAGCCAGTCGCGCCCTTGCTGACGGCGACGAGCCCGAGGAGAATGGAACATCGCATTTTGCCGCCATCGACGGCACAGGCACGATGGTAAGCTATACCTCCACCATCGAAAGCGCCTTCGGTTCGAGCCTGATGGCAAACGGGTTTTACCTCAACAACGAACTGACCGATTTCAGCCGCACGCCCGAAGTCAACGGGCGAGTGGTGGCCAACCGGGTCGAAGGGGGCAAGCGGCCCCGCAGCTCGATGTCGCCTACGGTGATCTGGGATCCTGCTGGGAAACCCTTTATGGCGGTGGGCGCGGCGGGCGGCCAGACGATTCCGGTCACTACCGCCCGCGCAATCATCGGGGCGATCGATTTCGATCTTTCGCCGCAGGATTCGCTTGCCCTGCCGTTCCTGATGGCGTTCGGCGACACATTGATGATCGAACAGGGGACCTGGCTTGAAAGCGCGGCGGCGCAATTCACTGCCCTGGGTCACGCCAAGGTTATGGTGCGAGAGGCCCCGATCAAGGGCAATGCCGTTCAGCGCCAGGGAGAGGTATGGAAGGGCGCGCGCGACCCACGGGTCGAGACTGGCCTCGACGTACCGTGAACGTGCGGCCGGACTTGCCGTAGCGGTGACGCGAGCCTAATCATCGCTCCGCTTTCGAGCACTATAATGAAAACCGGCTTGGGGAGCCTGAGGTGCTGCAAGACATCGATGACGCAAAAAATCTGGTCGAACTGTTTCTCAAGCGCGCGGACGAAAAGGGCGATGCGCCCTTTCTGGGGCACAGCCAGGATGGCGAGTGGGTCACGCAGGGCTGGCGCGAGGTGGCAGGCAAGGTCTGCCTATTGGCACAGAACCTGCGCGCACTGGGGCTGGAGGATGGCGACCGCGTGGCGCTGGTTTCGGAAAACCGGCCCGAGTGGTGCATTGCCGATCTGGCAATCATGGCGGCGGGCTGCGTTACCGTTCCCGCATACGTCACCAATACCGAACGCGACCACGTCCACATTCTCGACAATTCGGGCGCGCGCGCGGTCATCGTTTCGAACGAAAAGCTGCTCAGGCCGCTGCACCCGGCAATCCAGGTAACCGGCATCGTCGAACATGTGATCGGGATCGAGGACCTGCGCCGGCAGCAATCGGGCAGTTTCGAATTCCACAGCTGGCAGGCCATGACTGCGGGCGATGCCGCCGCTGCGCGCAAGGCAGTTGAAGCGCGCATTGCCGGTATCGCGCGCGACCAGACTGCATGCATCATCTATACCAGCGGCACTGGCGGTGCGCCCCGCGGGGTCATGCAGCACCATGGCGCAATCCTGTGCAATGTTGCTGGCGCAGCCGAGGTGCTGATCGAGGATTTCGGCATCACCGACGAACGCTTCCTGTCGTTCCTGCCGCTCAGCCACGCCTACGAACACACCGGCGGCCAGTATCTGCCGATCGCGGTGGGGGCGGAGATCTTCTATTCCGAAGGGCTCGAAAAGCTCGCCAGCAATATCGAGGAAGTCCGCCCCACGATCATGGTGGTGGTGCCGCGACTGTTCGAAGTGCTGCGCGCGCGGATCATGAAGCAGGTCGAAAAGCAGGGCCGCTTCGCCAACTACCTGATGGACCGGGCTCTATCGATCAGCGAGAGCGCGGTCGAGGGCAAGAAGCGCAAGCGCGACCGGCCGATGAACTTCCTGCTCGAACGCACGCTGCGGCCCAAGATCCGCAAGCGTTTTGGCGGACGGATCAAGGCCATGGTATCGGGCGGCGCGCCGCTCAACCCCGATGTCGGCACCTTCTTCGAGGCGATGGGGCTGACCATGCTGCAAGGCTATGGCCAGACAGAGGCAGGCCCGGTGATCAGCTGCAACCGGCCCAAGGCGGGGCTCAAGATGGACACGGTCGGCCCGCCGCTGCGCGGGGTCGAGGTGCGCATCGCCGAGGATGGCGAGATCCTGTGCCGGGGCGAACTGGTGATGCACGGGTATTGGCGCAACAAACCCGAGACCGAGCGCGCGCTGGTCGATGGGTGGCTCCACACCGGCGATATCGGCCATATCGACGGGAAAGGCCGGATCGTCATCACCGATCGCAAGAAGGACATGATCATCAACGACAAGGGTGACAATGTCGCCCCGCAGAAGGTCGAGGGCATGCTGACGCTCCAGAGCGAAATCGCGCAGGCCATGGTGAGCGGCGACAAGCGCCCTCATATCGTCGCGCTGATCGTGCCCGATGCCGAATGGGC
>PNJY01000036.1 GCA_013822125.1 Erythrobacter sp.
CGGCTGCGAAGGCAAATGGCTGATGGTTGATCTGGGGATGACCTTTTCGGGCGACCAGTATCCCGGCGTCGATCTGGTTTTTGCCGATCTGGCCTTCATCGAAGAACGCGCCAAGGATCTGATCGGCATCGTTCTCACCCACGCGCACGAAGACCATATCGGCGCGGTGCCCTATTTCGCGGGGGAACTGGGCGTTCCGCTCTACGCTACGCCGTTTACCGCCGATCTGGTGATGCGCAAGCTTGAGGAGGCCGAACTTGCCGAGGCGGTCGAACTGTTCATCATCGACGAGGATCACGGCAAGCTTGATCTGGGCCCGTTCTCGATCACCTATATCCCGCTGGCGCACTCGATCGCCGAGGGCAATGCGCTGGTGATCGACACACCTTATGGCCGCGTGTTCCACACCGGCGACTGGAAGCTGGACGAAGAGCCGATCGTCGGGTTTCCCACCAGCGAGGAAGAACTTGTCGCGATCGGCGACGAGGGGGTGCTGGCGCTGGTCTGCGATTCGACCAATGTCTTCAATCATCAGGCCAGCGGATCGGAAGGCGCGGTCCATCGCGGGCTGATGGAGGAAGTTGCCAAACATACCGGGCGGCGCGTGGTCGTGACCACTTTTGCCTCCAATGTCGCGCGGCTCCAGACGCTGGGCGATGTCGCGCGCGAAACGGGGCGGCGGGTCTGCATCGCCGGGCGATCGCTCGAACGGATTATCGAGGTCGCACAGGACAATGGCTATCTCGGCGATTTTCCCGAGGCTGTCGATTTCGACACGGCGATGGCGCTGCCGCGCGGCGAAGTGCTGATCCTGGCGACGGGCGGGCAGGGTGAGCCGCGTGCGGCGCTGGCACGGATTGCCGACGGCAACCACCCGATCGAACTGGTGGCGGGCGATGTTGTGCTGTTCTCTTCGCGGCAGATCCCCGGCAACGAGCTATCGATCGGCTTCGTCCAGAACCAGCTTGCCGCGCGCGGGATCGTGATGGTGACCGACCGGCAGAGCGATATTCACGTTTCGGGCCATCCCGGCAGGCCTGAGCTTAAGGCGCTATATGGTTGGCTGCGCCCCGAAATCCTGGTGCCCGTTCATGGCGAGATGCGCCACATGCAGGAGCAGGGGCGGCTTGGCCGTTCGTCGGGTATTCCCAAGGTGGTGGTCCAGAAGAACGGGGATATCGTGCGGCTGGCGCCCGGCGAGCCTGGCAAGCTGGCCGAAGTGCGCGCCGGCAGGCTGCTGCTCGACGGTGATATAATCGCGCCTGCCGATGGTGATGCGATCACCATGCGCCGCCGTATCGCCCGCGATGGAGCGATGATCGTGGTGCTGGGCAGGAAGGGCGAAGTGACGGTTGAAAGCTGGGGGCTTCCGCTCGAAGAGGACATGGCTGGATTTGTCGCGGAGGCGGCCGCCGATGTGGCCAAGGCGGTCGGCGCGCTCAAGGGCCGCGCGGCGCATGACGCCGAAACTGTGCGCGAAGCCGCGCGCATGGCGGCACGGCGCGCGGCTCAGCGATGGTCGGGCAAGCGGCCGCAGGTCAAGGTCATCCTGCTGGCTGAGGATCGCTGATGAACTGGACCTCTGTTATCGCGATCTATGCGCTGTTCTGGGTCATGTCAGCGTTCGTTCTGCTCCCTTTTGGTGTCCGGACGCATGAGGAATTGGGCATCGAGAAAACCCCCGGCCAGGCAGACAGCGCACCAGCCAATTTCCGCCCCGGCCGGTTGGCCCTGCGCGCCTGCCTGCTGGCAGCGGTGCTGACCGCGCTCTACGTCCTCAACTATATCTATGGCTGGATCACGCCGGACGATCTTTCGCTGCTTATTGGGTCCTGACCCTAATATACCGGTCAACGTTGCGGCCAAGCACGTCCATCGGTGCATTGCCGCCCAGGATCACCGCATCGTTGAACGCCTTGAGGTCGTAAGCCTGGCCCAGCTCTGTCTGTGCCCGTGCGCGTTGTCGCGTGATCTCGCTGTGGCCGACCTTGTAGCCGCAGGCCTGACCCGGCCAACTGCAATAGCGGTCAACTTCGCTCTTCACCTCTTCGAGCTTCGAACCGTTGCGTTCGACGAAGAATTGCTGGCCCTGCTCGCGGCTCCAGCGCTTGTGGTGCAGGCCGGTGTCCACCACCATGCGGCAGGCACGGAAGGCCAGGCTTTGCAGATAGCCGAGCCTGCCGACCTTGAATTCATCGTAAGCGCCCAGTTCGTCGGCCAATTGCTCGCCATAGAGCGCCCAACCTTCGGAGAAGGCGTTGAACGCGAGGATGCTGCGGATCAGCGGCAGGCGGTTGGAGAACTCGCCTTCCCAGACATGGCCGGGAATGGTCTCGTGAAAGACCAGATCGGGGACATCGTATCTGCGGTGAAGATCGGTGGTGCGCAGGTTGATCCACATCCGGCCCGGAATCTTGCCGTCCTTGCTGCCCGCGCCGCCATAGGCGCCCGGCGCGCCAGGTTCCTCGGCCAGTGGCAGGCGCCGCACCTCAAGATTCGGGTCGACCAGCGTGTTGAATGCGCGCGGCATCTGCGCGGTGATCCAGTCGATCCGGTCCTGAATCAGGTCCATGATCTGCTTGCGGCCCGGATCGCCATCGGCAAATTTGTAGCGCGGATCCTGGCTCAGCGCGCGCATCCGTTCGCCCACGCTGCCCGTGGTATAGCCGATTTCCTTTAGGATCGGGTCCATCCGGGCGTGCAGCGCCTCCAGCTCCTCCAGCCCGCGTTGGTGCACCTCGTCGGGGGTCATGCTGGTGGTGGTCGATGCCGAAAGCGCCCAGGCATACCATTCATCGCCGCGTGGCCGCGCCCACATGCCGGGATCGCCGCTCGCCTCGGCGCGCTGCGTACGAAGTTCCTTGAGTTGGCGCTGGAGCGCGGGAACGAGCTTTTCATTGGCCAATTTTGCCACGCTTGCCGCGGCGTCAGCCTTGCCAGCCAGCTCGCTACGTTCGAGCGGTGCGGTATAATTCGCCGGGGTATCGGCAATGCTTTGTTCCATCTGCGCGATCGCGCGATCGAGCAGGAAATCGGGCGGCACCAGCCCCATAGCGCGCGCCTCGCCGATCCGCGCAAGCTCGGCGTCGAACATTGAAGGGAGGGCTTCAATCCGCGCGACATAGGCATCGAGATCGGTCGCATCGACCAGCGGCTGGGTCGAATCCATGAAGCGCGGCATATCCAGATAGGCGCCGACATTCTGGATCACGCCATAGGGCGCGTTGCGCCAGCTACCGACCGCGACATTGCCATAGGGCAGCGCAAATCCTGCCAGCGCCTTGGCATAGGCGCTCTCGACCACGTCGAACGCGGTCAACTGGTCGGGTGTGAGGGCATCCTTGGGATAGTCACGCACCACCGCCAGATCGGCCTCGAGCGTGGCCGCATAGGCCGCCAGGCCACCGGGTGAAACATCCGAAAGCTTGCCGCGCAGCGCCGCATATTCGCCCGTGTCGACCCCGAGGCTGGTAGCGCGTTCTGGTTCATGCGCGAGCAGATTGTAGGCGATCTTGTCGAGCAGGGCATCGGGCGCAATCGTCGGCGCAGCGGCGCCCTTGCAGGCGGGGAGCATGGCGATGGCGGAGGCGCCGATCATGCCCTGCAAGGTCTGTCGGCGGGTGAAGCTGAAGCTGTGATGTGTCATGCGCAAGCGGTGTAACGCACGCAAAGCCTTAGTCAATCAGGCGCGGTTGGCCGCGTCGGCGCAATCGGTTATGGCCGGGTTGATGAGAGGATGCCGCCCATGAACGCCGTGCTTTCGATTCTGATGCTGGCTGCCATCGCCCTTGTGGTGGGTGCCATTGCCCTGTGGCGCAGGCCGGGGTTTCGCAAGCAGGCGGTGCTGATGCTGGTGCTGGCGGCGGTTATGATCGTCAACGTGGCCATCTGGACCCTGCCCGATCCGAGCGGGAGTGCGCCGCTCGCCCGGATCAAGGATTGAAGCGCTGCTCAGTCGGGCAGTACCCAGCGTATCGAACTTACATAGGCCCCGCCGGTCGCAGCCCCGCTGCTGTCTGTCGCAGGTGTGAAGCGGGCGCGCCTGACGATCAGTTCGCAGGTCGCCTGATCGAGCACCGCGTGGCCGGTCGATTGCGTGATCGTGCAGCCGCTGACTTTGCCGCTTGCCGCAATTTCAAGCCGGAACTTCGCGGTTCCTTGCAACCCTTCGCGGATCCACCGGCTGCGATAGTCGCTGTCGGTGACCCAGCGCGCAGGGTCGTTGCGCGGGGCAGCCTGCGCCGGGGCAACGGTGGCGCCGCCCAGGCCGGTCCCCAGCGGAGGCTGGATTATTTGAATTACGTCGTTGCCAAGCGGTGGCAGCACGATGGTGGTATCGGTAAAGCTGGGCTTCGTCAGGTCGTTGGATCGCTGGGGCGTATAGATCGCGGGCTTGGCGGTTGGCGTCTTATTCTGTTCGATCTGCGGATCGGGGGGAGGTGGTTCGGGGGGTAGCTGAACACCGATGATCGGGGGTGTTGGAGGCCTGACGAACCCGGCGACTGTCAGTCCCGTTACAATCAGGGCTGCCAGCCCGGCATGGATTACGATGACGCCAAGAATGGCGGCGGAGCGGTTCGTTTGCGGCTGCGTGAGATAGCTCATTGTAATGCTCCTCTCCAAAGGGAGGGCCGCCGCATGGGCCATGAGCGACCCTCAGAGAGATGATACAACATTACATATATGGGATCAAGCCGTGACTTGTCTGCTGGTCAGTGCGTCCGAACTGCATGGCTGCGTTGCCCGGACCGCAATCGCGCCTGAGCCACGATCACGCGCGACTATTTGATCGGACAGTCAGGAGACAGGCGGAAATTCAGATAGTTATCGACCGAAAGCATCATCTCTTCGATTTCGTGTTCGAAGAAATGGTTGGCGCGCGGGATCTCGTCATGATGGATGGTGATGTGCTTCTGCGTGCGCAGCTTATCGACCAGCTTCTGCACCGCGATCGGCTGCACCACTGTATCCGCCGCTCCCTGTACGAACAGACCGCTGGCCGGGCAGGGCGCAAGAAAGCCGAAGTCGTACATGTTGGCGGGCGGGGCTACCGAGATGAAGCCGCGCACTTCCGGCCTCCTCATCAGGAGCTGCATGGCGATCAGCGCGCCGAAGCTGTAGCCGGCGACCCATGTCGTCTGCGCCTCAGGGTGGATCGACTGGATCCAGTCGAGCGCGGCCGCCGCATCGGAAAGTTCGCCGATGCCGTTGTCGAAACTGCCCTGGCTGCGGCCGACACCGCGAAAGTTGAAGCGCAGCACGGCAAAGCCGCGATCGGCAAAGGTCTTGTACAGGCGCTGGACGATGCGGTCGTTCATCGTGCCGCCGCCTTCAGGGTGCGGGTGCAGGATCATTGCCACCGGCGCGCGTGGGCGCGGCGGCGGAGTGAAACGACCTTCGAGACGACCTTCTGGGCCGGGAAAGATGACTGAGGGCATCGGGAAACCTGTCTGATAAGTGCGGAATGCGCAGGCGGGTGGCGCATGTGAAGTCGCGGCCTATATAGTAAGGGGTGCCAGAATCGCAATCATTTCACGCACGTCCCTTGTCGGAGCTGGAACATTCCGGAACGCATTTATCTCGATCATGCCGCAACTTCGCCGCTGCGCCCCGAAGCGCGGGCAGCGATGGAGCACGGCTTCAACATCTGGGCCAATCCCTCCAGCCCGCACGCCGAGGGGCGCAAGGCTCGCGCCGCGCTGGAGGATGCACGCGAGCGGGTGAAGGCGGCGCTGGGTTTGGGCCAAAAAGACAATGACTACGAGGTGATTTTCACCTCAGGCGCGAGCGAGGCCTTGGCCATCGGCCTGGGCCGGGCGAAGGCGGAACGTCGCATAGTAAGCGCTGTCGAGCACGACGCGGTGCTGCGCGCCGCACCTGACGCGAAAGTTCTGCCGATATGCGACGGCGAGCCTGACCTTGCCGCGCTCGGTGATCTGATCGCGGGCGAGGGCAAGCCGATCGTCGCCGTCCAGCACCTCAACTCGGAAACGGGAACCTGGCTCCTGCCGCAAACGGAATGCGCTGTTGCGAGAACGGTCCGCGCGGCGGGAGGCTGGCTGCTGTCCGATTGTGCGCAATCGGCGGGCAAGGCACCGCTGCCCGATGCCGACATGGTCGTATTGGCCGCGCACAAGTTCGGCGGGCCGATCGGCATTGGAGCACTGCTGGTCCGCGATTTGGCGATGATCGAGCCATGCGGCGGGCACGAGCGCGGCTATCGTGCAGGGACGGAGAACCTGCCCGGCGCGCTGGGGATGGCGGCGGCGCTCGAAACCCGGGCGTGGGGAACTACCACCGACGACAGGGCCCGATTTGCCGGGTCGCTGGGTGATGCCGTGATGCGGATCGGCACGCAGGCCGACCACATCCTCGCGCTGGTGCACCCATCACTCAGCGCCCAAGCCCTCCTCATCCGGCTCGATGCCATGGGCTTTGCCGTCTCGGCGGGGAGCGCGTGCTCCTCGGGCACGCTGAAAAAGAGCCGAGTGCTCGATGCCATGGGCGTTGATGACGACACCGCCCGCTGCACGATCCGTGTCAGCCTGGGCTGGAGTACGACGCCCGAGGATCTGGAGCGGTTTGTGGAGGCCTGGGGCAAATTGGCATGATCTACCTCGACTATCAGGCCACCACCCCGCTCGCGCCCGAAGCGCGCGAGGCGATGCTGCGCTGGCTGGGCGGGCCGGACAGCGACACGTTTGGCAATCCGCATTCCTCTCATCGCATGGGCCGCATGGCTGCCGCCGCTGTCGAAGTCGCGCGCGAACAGGTCGCGGCGCTTTTCCCGCCAGGCGGTCGCGTGATCTTCACCGGCTGCGCGACCGAAGCGATCAACCTCGCCATCCTTGGCAGCGGTAGCGGCGGCACGGTGGCGGTATCGGCAATCGAGCATGCGGCGGTGCTCGATACCGCCAAAGCCGCGGCAACAGTCCACCCGCTCGCCGTTTCGCACGATGGCATCTGCGACCCTGCGCAGGCGCTGCCCGGTGACACGCGGCTCGTTGCGGTGATGCAGGTCAACAACGAGATCGGCACGGTGCAGCCCTGTGCCCAATGGTATCGCAAGGCGCGGCAGGCGGGTGCGCTCTATCTGTGCGACGCGGTGCAGGCATATGGCAAGATGCCGGTGGCCGAGGCCGACATGATTGCCATATCGGCACACAAGTTTCACGGCCCCAAGGGCGTGGGCGCGATCTGGCTGCGCGACGGGGTCATGCTGGGCGAGGTGCAGACCGGCGGCGGGCAGGAACATGGCCTGCGTTCGGGCACGCTCAGTCCGGCATTGATCGCCGGGTTCGGCGCGGCGGCGCGGGTGGCGGCCGAGCGGCGCGAGGAGGATGCGGCGCATGTCGAGGCGCTGTGGAAACGCGCGCGCGATCTGTTCGCCGGATGGACCCTCAACGGCAGCGAAAACCAGCGCTGGCACGGCAATCTCAATATCCGGCTAGACGGGCTGGACGTGAACCGCCTGATGAGCGACTGCCGAAACGTGATGTTCAGCGCCGGGTCCGCCTGCGCCAGCGGATCGGGTCGGCCAAGTCATGTGCTGAAAGCGATCGGACTTTCGGACAGGCAGGCGAAAAGCTCGATCCGGTTGGGCTTCGGGCGCTATACCAGCCTTGCCGACATCGAAGAGGCGGCAGCGCGCATCAAGGCTGCGGCAAAGGAGCAGGGCCTGTGAGGATCAAGCCATGACGATCAGACTGCAATTCACCGATGCCAAGGGCGACATTATCGAGGGCACGGGCGAGCCCGGGCAGTCGCTGCTCGACGTCGGTCAGGCACTGGGTCTGCCGCTTGAGGGGACCTGTGAGGGGCAGATGGCCTGTTCGACGTGCCATGTGATCGTCGCGCCCGAATGGTTTGACCGCCTGCCCGCTGCCAGCGAGGAGGAGGAAGACATGCTCGATTTCGCTGCCGGCGCCAGCCGGACTAGCCGCCTCTCGTGCCAGATCGTGCTTGACGATACGCTCGACGGGCTGAGCGTTACCGTGCCCTCGCAGGCGCATGACATGCGGCGGATGTAAGCAAGCACGCCCGCACCGCGGGAAAGCGGTGGATGGGCGCACATTTCGCGTGAATTCGCACTCCCGCCGCAGCGCCGCCATTGCTAAGCGCCGCGGATGGCCGATACTATCGAAATGACCCCGCCCGATCCCAGCGACGACCCCTTCGACGCCATCGTCGATGCGCCGTTCGATTCCGCGCTGGAAGAGCGCTATCTCGTCTATGCGCTCTCGACGATCACCGCGCGTTCGCTGCCCGATCTGCGCGATGGGCTCAAGCCGGTCCACCGCCGCCTGCTGTGGGCGATGCGGCAGTTGAAGCTCGATCCTTCAAGCGCGTTCAAGAAATCGGCCCGCGTGGTCGGCGACGTGATCGGCAAGTACCACCCACACGGCGATGCGTCGGTCTATGATGCGATGGTGCGGCTCGCGCAGGATTTCGCGCTGCGTTATCCGCTGGTCGAAGGGCAGGGCAACTTCGGCAATATCGACGGCGATAACGCCGCCGCCTACCGCTACACCGAGGCGCGGATGACGCGCACCGCGCTGCAACTGATGGCCGGGCTTGACGAAGGCACGGTCGATTTCATCCCGACCTACAACGGCGAGGAAGAAGAACCGGAGATATTCCCCGGCCTGTTCCCCAATCTGCTCGCCAACGGCTCCAGCGGAATCGCGGTAGGAATGGCGACCAATATCCCCAGCCACAATGTCGCCGAGATCATCGATGCCACGCTCGAGCTGATCGACAATCCGCATGTCGAGCATGCGCGGCTGCTGGAACTTTTCAAGGGCCCCGATTTTGCCACCGGCGGCCATGTCATCGACAGCGCCAGGACCATTTCCGATGCCTATGCCACGGGCCGTGGATCGTTCCGCGTGCGCGGCGTATTCCACGCGGCCGAAGCAAAGGACCCGGCAGATCGCGCGACGGGAATCGAGCGGCTGGGCGGCGGGCAGTGGCAACTGGTGATCTCCGAAATCCCGTATCAGGTGCCCAAGGGCAAGCTGATCGAGCAGATCGCGGCTGCGATCGCCGATCGCAAGCTGCCGATCCTCGAGGATGTCCGCGACGAATCGGACCAGCAGATCCGCATCGTGGTGGTGCCGCGCAGCCGCAATGTCGATCCCGATCTGCTGAAGGAATCGCTGTTCCGCCTGACCGATCTCGAAACGCGGTTCGGCCTTAACCTCAACGTGCTCGATGCTGGCCATGCGCCGTTGGTGATGGGGCTGAAGGAGCTGCTTCAGAACTGGGTGGCGAGCCAGATCGAAATCCTCCAGCGCCGTAGCCGGCATCGGCTCGATCAGATCGCACGGAGGCTGGAACTGGTCGAAGGTTACATCATCGCCTTTCTCAATCTCGACCGGGTTATCGCCATCATCCGCAGCGAGGACGAGCCCAAGCCGGTGATGATGGCGGAGTTCGCTCTGACCGACCGGCAGGCCGAAGCTATCCTCAACATGCGGCTGCGCAGCTTGCGCAAGCTGGAGGAAATGGAGCTGCGCCAGGAAAAGGCCGAGCTGCTGGCCGAAAAGGACGAACTGGAAAAGCTGCTCGAAAGTCCGGCCCGGCAACGCACGCGGCTCAAGCGCGATCTCAATGCCCTGCGCAGGGAATATGGCGAGGATACCCCGTTGGGCCGCCGCCGCACGCGGATCGAGGAAGCCGCACCCGCGGCCGTGTTCACCATGGACGCGATGATCGAGAAGGAGCCGGTGACGGTGATCCTGTCGAAGAAGGGCTGGATCCGCGCCGCGCGCGGCCATGTGCCGCTCGATCAGGAATTCAAATACAAGGAAGGCGATGAACCGGCCTTCATCCTCCATGCCCAGACCACCGACAAGCTGTTGGTCGCAGCCGAGAACGGCCGGTTCTATACGCTTGGTGCCGACAAACTCCCCGGGGCGCGCGGCTTTGGCGAACCGGTGCAGTCGATGATCGACCTTGAGGCGGAAACGCGAATTGTGGGCATGGTGGTGCATCGGCCCGACAGCAGGCTTCTGCTCGCCGCCAGCAGCGGCAAGGGCTTTGTCGCGGAATCGGGCGAATTGCTCGCCGAAACGCGCAAGGGCCGACAGGTTGTCAATCTGAAGGATACCGCACGGCTGGCCGTAATACACGAGATTGACGCCGCGCACGATCACGTTGCCGTGGTGGGCGACAACCGCAAGCTGGTGGTGTTCAATCTTGAGGAAGTGCCGGTGATGAGCCGTGGGCAGGGTGTCACCCTGCAACGCTATCGCGATGGCGGGCTGGCCGATGCGCGCACGTTCACTTTGGCCGAGGGGCTGAGCTGGCAGATGGGCGGCAAGGGCGAACGGACCCGCACCGAAAACGATATCTGGCAGTGGAAGGTCGCGCGCGGCGCCGCCGGGCGCTTGCCGCCGCAGGGCTTCCCCAAGGATAACCGGTTCTGATGGGAAGATAGCGAACAAACAAAAGGGCCGCCGGTCTTTGCACCAGCGGCCCTCTGGTTGCAGTGCTCGTGGCGCTTAACCGCCGGTGGCGACTGTTGCGCCGTCGATCTGCTCCAGTGTGAACAGCGCAATCAGCGCACCGTTGCCGTCAACCGCGAAGTGCTCGCGCTTGAGCGTGACCAGGCCGGATTCGCGTTCGACCACTACCGCATCGGTTGCGGCATCGATTTCCTTGACCGTTCCAGCTACTTGCGCGTCTGCGCTGACAACAGCAGCGCCGACGATCAGTGCAGCATCGCGCTGCGCAATGGCAGCGGCGATCTGCTGATCCATCAGGGCGTTGAGCTGTTCTTTGGTCACAGTGATTGTGGGTCCGGCGTCGCTTTCGCCGAAGGATTCGACGCCCAGCGGCACCTTGTGCTTGCCGGTGTCCAGAACCACCTGCCCATCGGCGACGCTTTCGATGGTGCCAACGGGATTGCCTTGCGGACCATAGACGGTAGCTCCGGCTGCGGGGCCAGCGGCGCTTGCCGCAATCGGGGTCGCCGCGATCGCGGTGGCCAGGATGGCGAGCTTTGCAAAATTCATCGTTACTCTCCAAATTCAATTCATTAACCGGCACGACCAGAGACAGGCCGGAGGATGCCGGTAGGGGCGGATGCCTTGAACGATGCCAGGGCGCTTTGGACCAGATCCCGAAACGGAATGACGGCTTGGCCGCGAAGGTCAGTGGTCCTAAACCATAATTGGGTGCCCTGATCAACCTTTCGACGGAATTCGGCGTTGCACCCTTCTGGCTATGCGCCCGAAGGATTTTGGCGTGTGAGTGCCTCATCAAGCAATTTTTTTACGCGGTCTTGATCGGGGAAACCTTCATCGATCCAGCGCTGTTCGATTCCGCGCATGAGCCGCGCCACTTCGGGTCCGGCAGTAACCCCGCGCGCAACGACCTGTCCGCCCTTCAATGGAAACTGCGGAACCTCCCACCCGGTGAGTGGCGCAAGATCGCCCTGCTGCAGGAGTACCCGATCGGTCGCATTTGCCAGCCCTTCGACGTAGGCAAGAGCCCTCGGAGCCGCGAGGTCCGCCGGGCCGCGCTCGGCCAGGCTGACCAGCCTTGCCCGCTGACTGCGCGACAGGCGCAGTCTGGCCGCCAGCGCCTCGGCCGTATCGACATGCCGCGGCAACAGCGCGGCAAGCCTGCGAATCGGGTCTGGCGCGATACCGGCGGCCTGTTCGGCCTTCAGTAGCTGTTCAAGCGCCGTCAGCCCCGGTTGGCATGTTTCAGGAAGGACTACGCCCAGCACGCCCAGCGCCTTCATCTGCCGCAGCGTTTTCAATGGGTCGGGCAGGCCGAGCAATCCCAGAAGCTCCATCGCCACGCGCTCGCGGCTCAAGCCCTTGAGCATCGGTGCCAGTTCGGCGCAGGCGTTTTCCGCCTCCGAGTCCGGCTTTGCCCCGAAGCGCGCCTGGAACCGGAAATAGCGCAGAATTCGCAGGTGATCCTCGCGAATGCGTGCCCTCGCGTCGCCGATGAAGCGCACCCTGCGATGGCGCAGGTCGTCGAGCCCGCCGAACCAGTCCGAGATCTCTAGCGTTTCCGGGTGGGCGTAGAGCGCGTTGATGGTGAAATCGCGCCGCGCGGCATCTTCGCGCCAGTCTTGCGAAAAGGCGATGGTGGCACGGCGACCGTCGGTCGAGACGTCGCGCCGCAGCGTGGTCACCTCGACCGGACCGTCCTTGAGGATGGCGGTAACCGTTCCGTGGTCAATCCCGGTCGGGACGGTGCGAATGCCCGCCGCGCGGCAGCGGTCGATCACCGCGTCGGGCAGCAGCAGGGTGGCGCAATCGACATCGTTCACCGGCAGGCCTAGCAACGTGTCGCGGATCGCACCGCCGACCCAGCGGATATTGTCCGCGCCCAATGCGGCGCTCAGCGCGTGCAATCCTGCACGCCTGGTCCACTCAGCCGTGTTCAGATCAGCCCCCATCAACCAGCCCGTCCAATTCGATCCGGCGCGAAAGATTGGCGATGATTGCCGCTGTCACGCCCCAGATGTGAAACCCCTCATAATGCAATTCGAGATATTTGCGCATGTTTCCGCGCCAGAACACCTCCTGTTCGTTCCAGTTCGCGCGGTCGAGCAGCAGGGCAAGTGGGGCCTCGAACCAGGCCTCGACCTCCCTTGGGTCGGGCGTCAGCTCGATATCGGGCGGAACCACCGCGACAACGGGAGTGATGTCGAAGCCGGTGCCGGTCTGATAGCGATCGGTGGTGCCGACTATCCGGGCCTGATGGGGTGCAAGCGCCAGTTCCTCGTGCGCCTCGCGCAGTGCGGCTGCCACCGCATCCTCGCCCGGATTGAGCTTGCCGCCCGGAAATGCCACCTGCCCGGGATGATCGCGCATCCCCTGCGGGCGCTGCGTCAGGATCAACCCCGGGCCGTCAAAGTTCGGCCTAACGCTTCGCTGCTTGAGGCCAAATGGCCGGTCGGTTATCGCGATCAGAACCGCCGCCTGCGCGGTGCGGCCTGCTTGGGCAAAGCGCTCATCGCTCAGCAGATCGGTCAGATCGCGGCGGTGGCCATGCGCGAGCGCAGCAGAAAGGTTGTCGTACAGCGTGCTCATTGCGGCAGCAGGGAAAAGCGCATTCCCTGACTCTCCACGAAGTGGGCATCGCCCTGCGCCAGCGCAATCTCCACCAATTGCTGCCAGGTACTGCGGTTCAGCCGCGCATCGCACCCGCGCCGGACTTGGAGATAGATCGCGGGTGCGTCCACGCTTCCCGCCGCGCGCAGGCGATGTTCCGGTCCGGCTATCAGCAGATCGTCGGTATTGAGGCGAAAGGCCAGACAGCCGTCCTTTTGAGCCACGTCGGTGGCGACGAAGGCGGCATCCTCCACCTCGATCTCCAGTCGCTCGGTGGGAGTGACCAGCCAATGCCTGCCCTGCTCATCGCGGCTGAGCAGGGTGGAAAAGGCGCGGACCATCGCCTCGCGGCCGATGGGAGAGCCTTCGTGAAACCAGCGACCGTCGGCAGCGATGCGCATATGGCTGTCGCCTGTGCCCGCATGGTTCCAGTTTTCGAGCGGCGGCAGCTTGCGATGCGCGACCTCCTCCGCAACCTGTTCGAGCGTCAGTTCAGACAGATAGGGCGGCGGTTCGTAAGGCATGGCAAGGCGCTCGATGCCAGATCAGGGCCGATCCGCCAAGTTTTGTACCCACGGGCCCAGCATTCCCTCTGCGGGCAGTATCGCCGGATTCTCATAGCGTACCAGCAGCCGGGCCGGATCGTTGGGCCCGGGGCATTGCCAGCCGCCGGTATGCGCGGCGCTGAAACCGAAGAAGCGGCCGTAGTATTCAGGATCGCCGATCATCACCTGCGGCAGGATGGCCGAGCGCGGCTCGGTTCGCCCGATCGCGTCGAGCACGGCCAGCATTAAAGCCTTGCCATAGCCCTGGCCCTGCGCTTCGGGCACGACCGCAACCGGCCCAACCATCAACAGCGGGTGGCGGCGCCCGTCGGGATCGGTCAGGGCAACGGGCCAGGTCTGGATCGTGCCGACCAGAAGTGCGTCCCCGTCGAGCGCGGCAAAGCTCAGACCTTCGAGCCAGTTCGTTCCCTCACGGATGCGGTAGGCCGTGCGCGCGAACCGATCAGGCCCGAAAGCCCGATCGAGCAATTGCTCAATCAGCGCCGGTTCGACATTCGCCAAGGGGATGAGGCTCGCCATAGGCGAGCGCGCTTACGGGCGGCGGCAGCCGCTGTCGATGTAATTTAGCTTGCAGCGTGTTTAGCCGGGGGTGAGGCGCAGCAAGCGGCCGCCTGGCCCATCCTCCAGCACCCAAAGCGCGCCGTCGGGTGCCTCGACCACGGCGCGGATACGGTTGCCGAGATCGTGCCGGGCCACTTCGCGCGCGCTATCGCCCTCGATCCTGACCTGCACCAGTCCCTGCGCGCCAAGGCCCGCAATCAGCGCATCGCCCTTCCACCCCGCGAACAGATCGCCGCGATAGAAGATCATCCCGCCCGGAGCGATCACCGGCGTCCAGCTGATGGCGGGTGCGGCAAATTCAGGCCGCGTCGGATGATCAGGAATAGGCTTGCCGTCATAGTGGTTGCCGTTGGAAACGACCGGCCAGCCATAGTTCTGACCCGGTTCGATCAGATTGAACTCGTCGCCGCCATCGGGGCCGTGTTCCATCGCCCACAGCCTACCTTGCGCATCCCAGCCGATGCCCAGCATGTTACGGTGGCCGAATGACCAGATCTGGTTGCTCGGCGCACCCGCATCGGCAAGCGGATTGCCCGCTGCCGGCGAACCGTCGAGGTTGAGGCGGACAATCGAACCCAGGGTGTTCGAGGTATCCTGCGCAGGATCGAACTTCTGGCGATCGCCGCTGGTGACGAACAGATATTGCCCGTCAGGCGAGAAGGTCAGCCGGTGCGAATAATGTCCGCGCCCGGTGACCTTGGGCGTCTGCCGCCAGATCACGGCGAGGTCGCGGACCGCACAACTCATTTCCGGGCTGCATTCAAGCTTGCCTCTACCGACAGCAGCCCCGCGCGTGCCCTCTTCACCCGCTTCGGCCCAGCTCAGGTAGATCGTGCGGCTGCCAACGGTTTCGGCGCTTTCGGAGGGAAGGAAGGCGACGTCGCCCAATCCGCCCTGTCCGCCGAAATCGACCTGCGGCGCGCCCGCGATTTCGAAGCGGCGGCCCGCGGACGTATCATACCCGCGGATATTGCCGGCCTTTTCGGTCACCACCAGTATCTGGGTGCCTGGGACGAAGGTCGCCGCCCACGGCATGTCGAATGTGCTGCGCTCCTCGACCGCGATCGCAGCATCACCGCTGTCCACATCCGTTGTCGCCCCGCAGCTTGCGAGCATGAACGGGACAAGGGATAGGTTGAGTGCAGATCTGGTGAAGCTGGGCATGGTAGTGGAAACTCCCCAAGAGAATCTTTCGGATCACCCTGTTGTGATCGGAGTCGACGAGGCGGGCCGCGGGCCGCTTGCCGGGCCGGTGGTGGCAGCGGCAGTCGCCTTGTGCGGTGAGTATCCGAAAAATCTCGATGATTCCAAGCGAATTTCCGCCAAACGCCGCGCCCTGCTCGACGAAGCGATACGCGCCACCTGCCTGTGGGGTGTGGGGATCGCCGATGTCGGCGAAATCGACCGCATCAACATCTTCTCCGCGACCATGCTGGCAATGTCCCGTGCGGTGGCCGATCTTTGCGGCAGGACGGGCAGGGTGCCCGAGATTGTGCTCGTCGACGGGAACATGACGCCTGCCGGGCGCTGCGATGGCTGGCGCTGGCCCGCGCGCGCGATAGTGGGCGGCGATGCCAGCGAGCCGGCGATCTCGGCGGCTTCGATCGTCGCAAAGGAATGGCGCGATCGGCTGATGCTCGATGCCTCGCAGCGCTTCCCGCAGTACGGTTGGCACCGCAACATGGGCTATGGCACCCGCGAGCATATGGAGGCGCTGCGCAACCATGGTCCGTGCCCGCTGCACCGCCGCAGTTTTGCGCCGGTTGCACAGGCTCTGCTGATCTGAGCCGCGAGATTTGCGCGGGTGCGAGTCCTTGCGGCCACACCCCATCATGTCGAGTCTACCGAATCTGTTGAGACTCAACATCTTGTGGCGGACTCTTTTCGTTCTCCATAGCTAACGCGCCGTTAACCATATTGACCCAGAATTTGTGCTTGACGCTTCGGCCAAGGGGACTCACCCTGTGGATAATTATTCTGAGGGGAAATCTTGATGACGGTCCTCGAGACCACGCGGGTGCGCGTGCGCCGTGCCGCGAATGTTGCCAAACTGCCGCGCGAACTGCCGCTGGGGCGGATCCTCGATGGCGATTGCGTGGAGGCGATGCGCCGCCTGCCCGATGCCAGCGTCGACTGCGTGTTCGCCGATCCGCCCTACAACCTCCAGCTCGGCGGCGATCTCAACCGGCCCGATGGCAGCATGGTCGATGCGGTGACCGATCACTGGGACCAGTTCGCAAGCTTCCGCGCCTATGACGATTTCACCCGCGCGTGGCTTTCCGAAGCGCGCCGCGTGCTCAAGCCCGACGGATCGCTGTGGGTGATCGGCAGCTATCACAACATCTACCGCGTCGGCGCGATCCTGCAGGATCTCGGCTTCTGGATTCTCAACGATATCGTCTGGCGCAAGTCCAACCCCATGCCCAATTTCAAGGGCACGCGCTTCACCAATGCGCATGAAACCTTGCTGTGGGCGAGCATGGGCGAAAAGGCGAAATACCACTTCAATTATCGCGCGATGAAGACGCTCAACGACGAGCTGCAGATGCGCAGCGACTGGCTGCTGCCTATCTGCAGCGGGCCAGAGCGGCTGAAGGAGGGCGGGCACAAGGTCCACCCGACGCAGAAGCCCGAGGCGCTGCTTTACCGCGTGCTGCTGGCGACGACCGAGAAGGGCGATGTGGTGCTCGATCCCTTCTTCGGCACCGGCACCACCGGCGCGGTGGCCAAGCGATTGGGGCGGCAGTGGATCGGGTGCGAGCGCGAGGATATCTATCGCGACGCCGCCTATGCCCGCATCGAGAAGGAACTGCCGCTCGACGAAAGCGCGCTGGCGACGATGCAAAGCGCCAAGGGTGCGCCGCGCGTGGCCTTTGGCGCACTGGTCGAAAACGGCTATCTCAAGCCGGGCACCGAGGTGTTCGACAAGAAGCGCAAATGGATCGCCACGGTGCGCGCCGACGGCTCGCTCGAATGCGCCGGGCGGACCGGCTCGATCCACTCGCTGGGCAAGGATTTGCAGGGCGCGCCCAGCTGCAACGGCTGGACCTTCTGGCATTACGAGGCCGATGGAGACGTGAAGCCGATCGACGCCGCGCGGCAGCTCTATTTGTTGGCGACGGAGGATTGATTTTCACTCGTCAGTCCTGCGCTCGCGGGTATCCAAGGCCTTTGGGGCATTACGCTTGCCATACTGGATTCCCGCTTTCGCGGGAATGACGAGACGTGGGTGGAAAACGGAATTTAGCTGCCGTATTCAATGCAAATGAAGAACTTCATCGTTTGTTGCTCGCTAGCCCTGTTTGCAGGCGGATGCGAACAAATGCAGCCGATGCTTGCGCAGGCAGGCTACACCCACGACCTTGGTGACTTCAAAGTTGAACGGCTCGCATTTGTGCCGACGATGCCATTCCCCGGAGATGGATACGACGGTGGCGGGTTTCTAAAACTCGAATTGGCCTCTTCACGTCAACTCTTGCATGAATATCCAACATATTGGTTGGGAGTGGCATCAGACTACTGCCCACTAGTTGATGACCATAAGCTAATCGCATTAGGCGTACTCGATCAGGGTGGGAGCTTCTGGGGTAATAACCCGCCCATCGAGAGATCCCCAGACGGTATGTATCGATACGAAGTTTATTTGGTTCGAGCATATCCGCCACCAGGCAAAACGCATGACGACTATGGAACTCCCCGCACGGGGCCGAATGCACGAAGCGAATATGACATTATCGAGGACCAAAAAGACCTGTGTCTACAAATCTTTGGCGGAGATCATTACAATGTTTTCGCTAGGTCTTCGGTCATCAGGGTGAACCATACGGCCATTCTTAACGCGGCAATCGAAGCTCAAAGCAGGAAAGAGTTTTAGCAGGCCCAATGTCAGAAACGGGGTCGACAGCAGACAACCGAAAATTCGTCAGTACCGCGAAAATAGGAAACGGGCGCCGCCAAGTGCCACTTCCGCTCAGCCTGAGCTTGTCGAAGGCCACGCGCTGAGGCTAGCCACAAGCGATGGCATTCTACGCATATCTCCTGCGTTGCAATGATGGCAGCTATTACGCTGGCCATACGGACGACATCGAACTGCGCATGGCACAACATGAGACCGGAGCATTGGGTGGCTATACGGCGAAACGTTTGCCGGTGAATCTGGTCTGGTCCGAGAACTTCCCAACCCGCGATGAAGCATTTGCTGCGGAGCGCCGGGTCAAGGGTTGGAGCAGAGCCAAGAAGGAAGCTCTGATCGCTGGAGATTGGGTAATGATTTCACAGCTGTCTCGTAGCAGGCGAGGTTGAATGCGCTTGAGGCCAAAGTTGGAGCGTGGCCTTCGACAAGCTCAGGCTGAGCGGACGTGGTTTAGCCGAACGGGGTCGGGTAGGATGGCTGAGCGGACGTGGTGGCCAGGTGTGGCGGAGACAGGAAGAGGCGGCCAGCGCGCAACTGACAGGCTCCAGTGCGCCTCTGTCCTACACACCCCTTATTGCGCTATCCACGGCGAATGACAGCTACGTCCTTCACGCTAAATCGGCCTTTGCCTATCACCCCGCGCGCGGTTTCAATTTTCTTGTTCCAGAACACTGTTCCAGGTGTTCCACATTCTTTCGTCAGAACACTGTTCCATGTGTTCCATCCTGCCGGATCAGCCGAGGGGAAATTCGCGCATGACTGACAATATCTACATTCGCCCGATCACCTTCGCATCAGGCCCGCAGGCGGTCGAAGGCGGGGCGGTGCGCCTTGCCGGGGGCATGGTTTATGCCCGCGAATTTGCGGTCATCCTGCGCCGTGACGGCGCGATTGCCGGCCGCTGGGTCAGCAACGCGGCCGACATGGAAACGGTACTGGACGGTCTGCCGACGAGCATCGCGGAGGAGGCGCGGGCGCAGTGGGCCAATCTGCGGCTCGCGCATCCGCCGCTCGAACTGGGGCAGCGCACCGTGCGGCTCGACCAGCCGCAGGTGATGGGCATTCTCAACGTCACGCCCGACAGTTTTTCCGATGGTGGCAGGTTTCTCGATGACCCCGAGGCAGGACGCGCACACGCCAGCGCCATGCTCGAGGCAGGCGCGGCAATCATCGACATTGGCGGCGAAAGCACGCGCCCCGGAGCGCCTGCCACCTGGGAGGGCGACGAGAAGGAGCGCGTGCTGCCCGCCATCGCCTATTGCAGCGCGATGGGCGCAGCGATCAGCGTCGATACGCGGCGCGCCGGAGTGCTGGAGGCGGCGCTGGCGGCCGGCGCGCATGTGGCGAACGACGTTTCGGCAATGCGGCACGATCCGCGCAGCTTCGAGATCGCGGCTTTGGCAGGTTGCCCGGTTGTGCTGATGCATGCCCCCGGGGGGCAGGGTGGCAGCGGAGCCGACCTGCACGCCAATGGCGATTATGCCAATGTGGTGCTCGACGTGTTTGACTGGCTGAAGGAACGGCGCGATGCGGCTGTTTCTGCGGGTGTATCGCGTTCGAAGATCGTGCTCGATCCCGGCATCGGTTTCGGCAAGTCGCTGGCCGACAATCTCGCGCTGGTGGGCGCGCTGCCGCTGTTCCACGCGCTGGGGCAGCCGCTGCTGCTCGGCGTCAGCCGCAAGCGGATGATCGGGGCGCTCTCCAACGAGGCTGCGGCCGATCAGCGGTTGGGCGGCAGCATTGCGCTTGCCATTGCAGGGATGAATGCGGGCGTGCAGTTGCTGCGCGTCCACGATGTCGCTGAAACGGTGCAGGCGCGCAATGTCTGGCGGGGCTTGCGCGATGCGGCGCTGACGGATTTCAGCGAGCTAGCCGGGTGAAGCGGCTGAACCGGCCAGCAGGCCTCCGTCGAGCGTCAGCTCGCTGCCGGTCATATATGCGCTTTCGTCGCTCGCGAGATAAAGGCACAGAGCGGCCACTTCCTCTACTGTGCCGAAGCGCTTCAGCGGCGTGTCCGAGACGAAAGCCGCCATGCGGTCGTCGCGGTCCGGGCCGTCGCCCAGCAGCGGCTCCCACATCGGGGTGAGGATCGCCGCGGGATGGACCGAATTGCAGCGGATTTGCCAGCCTTGCTCTGCGGCATAGAGCGCGACGGTCTTGGTGTGGTTGCGGATCGCCGCCTTCGAACTGGCATATGCCGCCGCCCCCGCGATACCGACAACGCCGGAGCGCGAGGAGATGTTGATGATCGAGCCGGCGCCCTTCGCCTTCATGGCCTTGAGCGCGTAGCGGCAGCCGAGGAAGGTGCCATCGAGATTGGTCGCGTGGACGGCGCGCCAATCGGCCAGGCTGGCGTGATCGGGATCGTGCGGACCAGGGGAAGATTCGAACCCGGTTATCCCGGCGTTGTTGACCATGATGTCGATTTCAGGATGCGTCTTGGCCAAACGGTCCCATTGCGCTTCGTTGCGCACGTCGAGCTCGAAGAATGGGCAGCCGATCGCTTCAGCCGCCGCCTGGCCTTCCTCGACGTCGATATCGGTGAGTACGACCTTGGCGCCTTCGCGCTGGAACGCCTCGCAGATGCCGCGCCCTATCCCTCGGGCAGCCCCGGTGACTATGCAGATCTTGCCTTCAAGTTTTGCCATCCCATCGGGACTAGGCGTGTCACGCTGCGCTGTCGATGCCCAGGTCGGAAAGCTTGCGGTAAAGCGTCGAGCGGCCGATCCCCAGCCGCCGCGCAACTTCGGTCATCCGCCCGCGATAATGGCCGATGGCAAGGCGGATCACGTCGGCCTCGATATCCTCGAGCGGGCGCAGATTGCCGTCCTCGGTATAGAGCATGACCCCCACGCCGTCGTGCAGCGCGGGCGCCCAACTGACCGGTTCGCCCAGCAATTCGCTGAGCTGCGGAAAGCTTTCGGCGGTAAGCGTTTGCGCATCGCAATGCACCGCCGCGCGGAACAGCACCGCCTGGAGTTGGCGGACATTGCCCGGCCAGTCATAGCCGCCAAGCAGCGCCAGCGCGCCCTCCGAAATCGAGAGGTGCCGCAGCCCAGGCTGCTCGCCGATGCGGGCGAGGAAATGGCGGGCGAGCGCGGGGATGTCGCCCGCGCGCTCGCGCAATGGCGGCAGCTGGATACGTGTGGGTGCCAGCAGAGCGAACAGATCGGGGCGAAACTTGCCGCTGGCGATCAGTTGCTCGATCGGAATATCGGTCAAGCACAGCAGCCGGGTGTCGACCTTGAACCCATAACTGGTGCCGACGGGGCGAACGATCCCGCTGAGAAGCACATCGTGCAGCTTCTCCTGCATCGCGGCGTCGAGCCGGTCGATCTGGTCGAGCGCCAGCGTCGCGCCGTCCAATTGCTGGAATGCGCCGATCTGCCGGTCGAACGCGCCGGGAAACGCGTTGGGTTCGTGCCCGAACAGCACCGATGCAATAGAATTGGCCGGAACGCTGGCGATATTGACGATACGAAGCGATGCCTTGGCGCGGGGCGAAGCCGCATGCATGGCGCGCAGCAGCATTTCCTTGCCGGTGCCGCTTTCGCCCTCGATCAGGACATTGCCCTGTCCGCGCGCGGCCTTGGCCGCCTGCGCCAGCGCGGTGCGAAACCTGGGCGCAGCACCGACCATCGATTCGAAATCGAGCACGGCATGCATCTTCTCGGTGAGCGGCTGCAATTCGTTGCGCGGAGCCTCGCGTTCGGTTGCACGGCGCAGAGCCTCGAGCAGGCGGTCGGGGGCGACCGGTTTGACAAGATAATCTGTGGCGCCCGCACGCATCGCCTCGACCGCGAGCAGCGGTGAGGCGCTGGTGGTCAGCATCAGGATCGGCAGGCGCGGACGCCTGCTCTTGAGCTCAGCGATCAGTTCGCAGGTGTCGTCACCGGGCACCCACTGATCGAGAATGATGGCGGAAAGCTGCATCCCGTCGCGCGTGCCGAGCATGGCAACCGCTGTTTCCGAATCTCCCGCCACGATGGTGCGCCAGCCTTCACGCGCGGCGAGCGCCGAGATGAGCCGGCATTGCGCCGGTTCATCGTCGATCAGCATGAGAATTCGCTGGTCGCTTTGCGCCATTACCTCGCCTTGGCCCCCGCGTTGATACAGAGGCTTTCCTAACCAAATCCGGTAAAGACCTGATTAAGGCTACCCGCCAGGTTTCAT
>PNJY01000037.1 GCA_013822125.1 Erythrobacter sp.
GCGGCCTTGACCAGCGGATTTCCCGCAAGCGCCCGCGAAACGGTGATCGTGGAGACTCCCGCCTCGCGGGCGATGTCTTCCATCGTCGGACGGTTGCCGTCGTGCCGCCTCATCTGTACCTCTCGTCCATGGCTCAGCGCCCCATCTTTTCGAACAGGGCAATCAGTTCGGATACTTTTTCCGCCTGCTCGCCGGTGTTTCCCGTGACGATGGCGTCATTGATGCATGTCCTGGCATGAATGTTGAGCACGCGCATCCTGGTGGCCCGCAGCGCCGCTTCCATTGCGACGAGTTGCTGGAGAATGTCGATACAATAGCGATCCTCCTCCATCATCCTGATGATGCCGCGTGCCTGGCCCTCGATCCGGCGAAGCCGGGCGATTTCGCGGTGAAACTTGTTGCTCATTCGATCAGCCATGCCAGCATTTCAAAGCGGGGCCAAGAATTCCTGCAATTTGCAGCCCTTGCACCGGGAGTTCCTGGATACTATACTCCCCGTAAGTATTAATGGCAACAAGCGATGTGATATGGCCGGAGCCGTAGCCCTAACGAAGGAGAGCCAGACATGGCCGGGAACGTGAACACCTCGGGTAACCCTTCGCTCAGATTTCTCGGCGCGACGGGGACCGTCACCGGATCACGCTATCTTATCGAGGTCGATAGGCGGCGCATTCTGGTCGATTGCGGGCTGTTCCAGGGCTACAAGCAACTACGGGAACGCAACTGGAAGCCGTTTCCGGTGCCGCCGAAGTCAATCGACTGCGTTCTGCTGACGCATGCCCATCTCGATCACTCGGGTTATCTCCCAGCCCTGGTCAGGAACGGCTTTCGCGGAAAAATCTACTGCACCCCTGCAACCCGCGAGCTGTGCGGCCTGCTGCTCCCCGATAGCGGGCATCTGCAAGAAGAAGAGGCGCGCTATGCCCAGCGCAAGGGCTATTCGCGGCACGCCACCCCCATGCCGCTCTACACGCTCGAAGATGCCGAGGCAGCGCTCGAACATTTCGAGGAGATCGCATTCGAGCGAAACCTCGACCTTGGCGGCGGCATTTCGGCGCGTTTCATTCCTGCCGGGCATCTGCTGGGTGCGGCCCAGATACATTTGACCGTCAACGGGCGAACGGTGCATTTCAGCGGCGATGTCGGTCGCAACTCCGATCCGCTGATGCGCGGTCCCCGGCCGTTCACAGGTGCCGACATTCTCGTCTGCGAATCCACTTATGGAAACCGGGCTCACCCGCACACCGATGCCGAAGCGGAGCTGGCCGAAGTCATCAACCGGGTCGTCCGGCGCGGCGGCGTGATTGTGATCCCTGCGTTTGCCGTGGGCCGTATCCAGGGTCTGATGCTGCAAATTGCCCACCTCCGCGAGCGGGGCGAGATTCCCTATGTACCCGTTTACCTCAACTCGCCGATGGGCACGGACGCGACCCAAATCTACCATGACCATCACGACGAGCACCATGTCAGCCGTGAAGATTGCATGGCGATGTTCAATCTGGCGGAAAGGGTGCGAACGGTCGAGGAATCGAAGGAACTCAATCGCCGCCATGGCCCGATGATCATCATTTCAGCCAGCGGCATGCTTGCCGGTGGCCGGGTGATGCATCATGTCGCCAGCTTCGGACCGGATCCAAGAAACGCTATCGTCCTCAGCGGCTTTCAGGCAGGCGGCACACGCGGCGCGGTGCTGGCGAGGGGAGAGCGTCACTTGCGCCTGTTTGGCCGCGACGTCGAAATCAAGGCAGAAGTGGTGCAGCTTGAGGGCATGTCGGGCCATGCCGATGCCAACGAGCTGATCGCCTGGATGGGTGGGGCAAAACCGCCCGAAATGACCTATATCACCCACGGCGAGCCCGACAGTGCCGATGCGCTGCGGTTCCGCATCGACCACGAACTCGGCTGGCATGTACGTGTGCCCGAACATCTCGAACGGATTAGTCTGGAGCGACCGATTTGACCGACGGCCATCATGCGCTTCCTGTCGTTCGAGCCGGTATCGATACTTATCGGCAACCGGTCGTCTATATGCGAGAGGATTGCCACCTGTGCCGGGCGGAGGGGTTCTCGGCGCTGACGCAGGTCGGAATTTCAATCGGGAATCGCTCGATCATTGCAGCCCTCAACGTGGTAACCGAGGCGGACTGGTTGCCTGCCGAAACCGCAGCGCTCAGCGATGCCGCATGGAATCTGCTGGGGGCCAGTTCTGGCGAGATGGCGGTGTTTTCGCACCCGGAGCCGCCAGTGTCAGCCTCGGCCATCCGGGCCAAGGTCAATGGTGGACGGATCGATGATGCTGCGTGCCGGGCGATCATCGGCGATATTGTCGCCCGCCGCCTGTCGGACCTCGACCTCGCCGCTTTCATTACCGCATGTGCCGGGGACCGCCTCGACCTTGCGGAAACGATCGCGTTGACCCGGGCCATGCAGGGCGCGGGCAAGACGCTGGATTGGGGGCAAGGTCTGGTGCTCGACAAGCATTGCGTCGGCGGCCTGCCCGGCAACCGCACCACGCCCATAGTCGTGGCGATTGTTGCCGCCGCGGGGTACCGGATCCCGAAGACATCGAGCCGCGCGATTACCTCGCCTGCCGGCACCGCCGATACGATGGAAGTAATGGCTCCGGTCGCACTCGGCATCGCAGCCATGCGCCGCGTGGTTGAGGGTGAGGGCGGCTGCATCGTTTGGGGTGGTGGCCTCGACCTGAGCCCCGCCGACGATCTCCTGATCCGGGTCGAACGGCCGCTAGATTTCGATAGCGACGGGCAACTGGTCGCGAGCATCCTCTCGAAGAAGGCTGCCGCCGGTTCGACCCATGTGCTGATCGACATGCCGGTTGGGCCGACCGCAAAGGTGCGAAACCAGGAAGCAGCAAAGGCACTTTCCGACCGGCTGCTGGCGGTTGCCGAGGCCGTGGGCATTGGCCTGCGGGTTATGGTCAGCGACGGATCGGCCCCGGTGGGGCGGGGCATCGGCCCCGCGCTAGAGGCGCGGGATGTGCTTGCAGTGCTGCGGCGCGACCCTGATGCGCCCATGGACCTGCGCGAAAGGGCACTCGATCTGGCCGGCGCGGTCCTCAACCTTGCGCAGGCCAACCACGGCCATGGCCGGGACATGGCGCGCGATATTCTTGGCAGTGGTGCGGCCGAGGCAAAATTCTTGGCGATCTGCGAGGCGCAGGGCGGTTTTCGAGAACCGCAGATTGCGCCGCATCACGCCTTCGAAACCGCTGCGATGGGTGGAAAAGTCATGGCGATCGACAACCGCCGCATTTCCAAGATCGCGAAGCTGGCCGGTGCACCCGGACGCAAGGGTGCCGGCGTGCTGCTGTTTGCAAGGCCCGGCGACATGGTCGAGATCGGCCAGCCGCTGTACGAAATCCATGCCGAAACGCGCGGCGAACTTGCCTGGGCGCAGGATTTTGCCCGGTCCGGTGCATCGCCATTCCAGATCGGCGATAGGCCATGATCCGGATTCTGGCATTCCCCGCGCTCCTCCCCTTGGCCGGCCGCATCGCCGGGCTGTCACATGGGCGAGCCGAGCCGATCGACATTCATCGCTTTCCCGATGGCGAGAGCCTGGTCACGCTGCACAGGGACTTGGCGGGGCAGGATGTCGCCATGCTCGCCACATTGAACGATCCCGACCATTTGGCGCTGCCGCTGCGATTTGCTGCGGAGACTGCAAGGGAGCTGGGCGCACGCAGCGTTGGGCTGATTGCGCCCTATCTTGCCTATATGCGGCAGGATCGGCGCTTTTCACCGGGGCAGGCGGTCAGTGCGCCGCTGTTTGCCCGCTTCCTTGAGGAGAGCTTCGACTGGCTGGTGACGGCGGACCCCCACCTTCACCGGATCCATTCCCTGAGTGAGTTGTACAAAATTCCCGCGCATCGGATCGAGACTGCCCCCCTGCTGGCCGAATGGATTTCTGCCAATGTGCCCGATGCCGTGCTGCTTGGCCCGGATAGCGAGAGCCGGCAGTGGGTGGCGCAAGTCGCCCGGCTGGCGGACCGGCCCTTTGAAGTTCTCGAGAAGCATCGCAGCGGCGACCGCGATGTCGTGGTCAGCGTTCCGCAAAGCGAGGCACTCCTTGCCGGAACGCCGGTGATCCTCGATGATATCGCATCGTCGGGGCGTACGCTGATTCAGGCGATTGAGCGGTTGCGCACAGCCGGAGCCCGGCCGCCGGTCTGCCTCGTGATCCACGCGGTGTTTGCCGGCAATGCCCATGCCGACATCCTTGCTGCGGGCGCTGCGCGAGTCGTCACGACAGACTCGATTCCGCATGTCACCAATGCAATTTCGCTTGCGGGAGTACTGTCTGCCGCCTGCCGGGAAATGCTGGATTCCGAGGTGAAGCCATGACCGATCACACCCAATGTCACCATGACCATGATGGCCACTCGGGGCACGATATGACGGTGGGTGGGGGCGACAAACGCTTTGACAAGGTGCCGACGGGTTATTCGGGGGCGGTCTATACCTGCCCGATGCACCCACAGGTCCGCCAGACAAAACCCGGTTCATGCCCGATCTGCGGCATGGGGCTTGAGCTCGAATCCGCCGCAATGGCGGAAGAGGGTTCGAACCCAGAACTCGTCGATTTCACGCGGCGGTTCTGGATTGGGGCGGTGCTGACGCTGCCGCTGCTGGTATTCACCATGGGGCCGTTCCTGGGCCTAAGCGGCATCAGGGAAGTGTTAGGAGAGCGCGCGACGCTGTGGATCGAACTGGCGCTCGGCACTCCGGTGGTGCTGTGGTGCGGCTGGCCATTCCTTGTGCGGGGCTGGAATTCGTTTCGCTCGCTGCACCTCAACATGTTCTCTCTGATCAGTATGGGGGTGATGGCGGCCTGGGCGTTCAGCGTCGCCGCCGTTCTGGCGCCCGGCATATTTCCTGACGGCTTCCGCGATGCAGAGGGCCATGTCGGAGTCTATTTCGAAGCGGCGGCGGTCATAGTCACGCTGGTGCTGCTGGGCCAGGTGATGGAGCTCCGCGCGCGGGAGGGCACGGGCAAGGCGATCCGAGCGCTGCTCGATCTTGCCGCCAAGACTGCGCGCGTCATCCGGTCTGACGGCAGCGAGGAGGACATCCCGCTCGAAGACGTCAAGGTGGGCGATCGTCTGCGCGTGCGCCCCGGCGACAAGGTGCCGGTTGACGGCGTCGTGGTGGAGGGCCGCTCGTCAGTCGATGAAAGCATGATCAGCGGCGAACCAATCCCGGTTGAAAAGAATGTGGGCGATTTACTGACCGGGGCTACGATCAACGGGACCGGCAGCCTGATGATGGAGGCAACGCGGGTGGGTGCGGACACCATGTTGTCGCAGATCGTCGAGATGGTGGCGAATGCCCAGCGCTCGCGCGCGCCGATCCAGAAATATGCCGACAAAGTCTCGGGCTGGTTCGTGCCGGTAGTGATCGGAATTGCGATCCTTTCGTTCGCCGGCTGGTCGGTATGGGGACCAGTGCCCGCGATGTCCTATGCGTTGATCGCCGCGGTCGCCGTGCTGATCATCGCCTGCCCCTGCGCGCTGGGCCTTGCCACCCCGATGTCGATCATGACCGCCACCGGGCGCGGCGCACAGGCAGGTGTGCTGATCAAGAATGCCGAAGCGCTGGAGCGTTTCGAAAGAGTCGACACGCTGATGGTCGACAAGACCGGGACCCTGACCGAAGGCAAACCGCGGCTCGTCGCCGTCTTGCCCGAACCGGGCCATGACGAGGGCGAGGTGCTACGTCTAGCTGCAACGCTGGAAAAAGGTTCCGAGCATCCGCTTGCCGAGGCGATCGTCACGGGCGCGGACGAACGCGGCGTGGCGCTTGGCGAGGCCAGCGATTTCGAGGCAGTTACGGGTAAGGGTGTGAAGGGCGTGGTGGATGGCAAGAGTGTGGCGCTGGGCAACCTCAAACTGGTTTCCGACCTGGGGCTCGAGGCTGCCGAACTGACGGAAAAGGCCAATGCACACCGCGACCTGGGCGAGACGGTGATGTTCGTTGTGCTCGATGGAAAGGTCGCTGGCCTGGTGAGCGTCGCCGATCCAGTCAAGGAAACGACACCGGCTGCGCTCAAAGCACTTCATGCACTTGGCTTTCGCATCATCATGGCGACCGGCGACAACGAGCGCACCGCCAAGGCCGTGGCTGCCCGGCTCGGCATCGACGAGATCCGTGCCGACGTATTGCCCGAGGACAAGGCGCGCATCATTCAGGAGCTTCAGAAGGAAGGCCGCAAGGTCGCCATGGCGGGCGACGGGGTGAACGATGCCCCGGCGCTCGCGCAGGCGGACGTCGGCATAGCAATGGGCACTGGCGCAGATGTCGCCATCGAAAGCGCAGGCATCACGCTGGTCAAAGGCAATCTCGACGGAATAGTGCGCGCGCGCCGCCTGGCGAAGGCGACCATGCGCAACATCCGCCAGAATCTGTTCTTCGCACTGATCTACAATGCCGCAGGCGTACCGGTGGCGGCCGGATTGTTATACCCCTTCTTCGGAATGCTGATCAGCCCGATGTTCGCCGCCTTTGCCATGAGCGCATCGTCAATCTCGGTCGTGACCAATTCGCTGCGGCTCAGAAGCGCAAGAATCTGACACCAGCAAGAGTTGTCATCTCGCTGCATCAACGCGACTTGTTGGCTTCGCCCTTGCGGCACTCTCCTGCGTGGCAGGCCTTGGCGTGGCAGGGCGGCGGCAGATCATCCTCACTCTGACCAAGATCGATCGTCAGCGTTCCTCCACCGCACAGCTCAACCAGCAAAGCCGCGCCATCATCCTGCGGCAGGGGGCCGATCATGACCGGCAGCAGGGCCAATGCGGCATAGACCGAAGAATTCACAAGCTCTCCTCCTCGTCGATCAGAATGCGATTGGCCGCGCCGTCGAGATCCTCGAACTGGTCGTTGCGCATCGCCCAGAAGAACGCGGCGAGCCCGGCTGCGCCCATGCCCAGCGCGATGGGAATGAGGAAGCTGAGCAGGCTCATCGTGCCGCTCCCGCCAGCCGCAGTGAATTGCTCACCACGATGATCGAGCTCATCGACATGGCAATCGCCGCGATCATCGGTGTGACATAGCCAAGCAGCGCCAGCGGCACCGCCAGCGCGTTGTAGCCGATGGCGAGGACGAAATTCTGCCGCACGATCTGCATCGCGCGCCGCGCCACCTGCACTGCCAGCGCAACCGGCATCAGCCGCTCGCCGATGAACACCGCGTCGGCCGCCTGCTGGCTCGCATCGCTGGCGGTCCCCGGCGCGATAGAGGCGTGAGCGGCGGCGAGCGCGGGGCCATCGTTGAGCCCGTCGCCGACCATCAGCGGGAAGTGACCCTGCTGCTTCAATTGTTCGAGTTGGGCCAGTTTTTCCTGCGGGCTGGCGGCAGCGTGGGCGAACAGGCCGAGCTCGCGCGCCACCCGTGCCACCGCATCGCTGCGATCGCCCGAAAGGATGCGGCTTTCGATCCCGAGCGTGCGGAGCCGGTCCAGCGCCTCGCGAGTATCCGGGCGCAATGGAGCGCTGAACGGCAGCGCCCAGCAGCGCCCGCCAATCCGCAATTGCGATGCCATGACCGCGCTTTGACCGTCCGGGCGCTCGAGCGCGACTTCGGTGCCGTTCCACAGCCCGGTGAGGCCTTTTCCGGCTTCCTCGCGCGCATGATCGATCGGTTCCGGTGTGATCCCGGAATCGCGCAGGCTGTCAACAAGGCCCCGGCTGAATGGATGGCAGCTGTGCTGCGCCAGGCCCAGCGCCACTGCGCGCGCATCGTCATCGAGCGCGGAAAGATCGGGCTGCGGAAAACCCAGCGTCAAGGTGCCGGTCTTGTCGAACAGCGCGATATCGACCTCTGCCAGCCGCTCGAGAGCGCTGCCATCCTTGACCAGCAGTCCCTTCCTGATCAAAGCCCCGCTCGCCACTACCTGTGCCGCCGGTACCGCGAGCCCCAGCGCACAGGGGCAGGTGATGATCAACACAGCGATGGCGATCACCAGTGATTGATGCCAGCCCGCTCCCGCCAGCATCCAGCCGACGAAGGCCAGCGCCGCGAGCGAATGGACCGCAGGCGCATAGAGCCGCGCTGCGCGATCGGCGATACGGACATAGCGGCTGCGCGATTGTCCCGCTTCGTCCATCAGCCGGGCGATTTCGGCGATCACCGTATCGCCCGCCACGGCGGTGATGCGGACGTGCAGCGGATCGAACAGATTGATTGCGCCGGCGTGGACCGGGCTGCCGGGTGCGACCGGCTGGGGCGCGCTTTCGCCGGTCAGCATGGCGTTGTCGATTGCACCAGTGCCTTGCTCTACCTCGCCATCCGCGGCCAGAGCCTCACCGGCGGCCACCAGCATCATCATACCGGGTTTCAGGCGATCGGCGGCAACGCGTTCGGTCGCGCCGTCGGAGCGGATCACACTGGCGCTGCGGCCCATGCTCGAAAGCAGTGCGCCGATGCCCGCACGGGTGCGGCCCCGCATTGAGGCGTCGAGCGCGCGGCCCGCCAACAGGAAGAACAGCAGCATCACCGCGCTGTCGAAATAGGCGTGTTCGGCGCCAATGATCGTTTCATGCACGCTCAGCGCCGTGGCGAGGATCACCCCGATCGAAATCGGCACGTCCATGTTGGTGCGGCGATAGCGCAGCGCCATCAGCGCCGATGAGAAGAACGGCCGCCCGGCATAGGCGATGGTGGGCAGCGCGATCAGCGCCGACAGCCAGTGGAACAATTCGCGCGTGGCGCCGCCCGCTCCAGACCACACGCTGACCGAAAGCAACATGATGTTCATCATGCCGAAGCCCGCCACTGCCAGCGCGCGCAGCAGCATCTGGGTTTCCGCATCGTCGCGTGCCAGCGGGTTGTCGAGCACCGGCTGGGCCTCGAACCCCAGTTCGCGCAGGGCCTTGCCCAGTGCCTCCTCGCTCAGCTGTGCATCGTGCCTGATGGCAACGCGCTTGGCCGAAAAATTGACGCGCGCGCTTTCTATGCCGTCCAGCCCCGCCAGACCGCGCTCGATCTTGGCGATGCACCCGGCGCAGCGGATGCCCGGCACGGTGAAGCGCGTATCCCTGAGTTCGGGCAGGGCAGCCGTCGTATCGGGGGCGAGCACGTTCACCGCAATTCACCTTCCGATTGCCAGACATCCGCCTCGTCGGATATTTCCAGCCGAACGATCCAGCGGCCCCGATCGAGCGGGGCCTGCGAACGGAAGCGCCCGGCATCCGATCCGGTCAGGGTAATCAGCTCGCGTCCGGGATCGCCAAGCGGGCGGCGCAGCTCGGCACGGACTATGGCACCTTCAGGTACACCGCTGGTTTCGACGACCAGATGGTTGAGATCATCACGCCCCATTTGCGCCTTCCAGCCGTGCGTACGGCCGCGCTGTGCCTTGGCGAGCCAGCCGTTGAACTTCTGGCTGGCGACATAGGAGTTTTCAACTACCACCCCGCCAAAGCTGTCGGCGGCGCGCGCGGCCATGTAGAAATTGACGGCAACGACCATGCCGAATCCGGCCACCATCACAATGGCCATGTCGCGTCCGGTGAACGGGCGGCGCATTATTCGCCTCCCGGGGTGTTGAAGGCGGTTTCCTGGACATCGGTTTCGCGCTGTTCGTCAAGCGAGGTCAGCCGGAAGGAGAAGCTCTGGTTGGCAGAGCCGGGCGGCATCAACACATAGGCGCGAACGGTCCTGATCGCGTCGGCGGGGACTTCGACCTGCTGCGAAGGTGCAGCATCGCTGCGGGCGATCGCATCGGTCCACAACAGCGCGCCGGGCAATCCCTCCAGCGCAATCTCCATTGCGCGCGGGCGGCTCTCCATGTTGCGCAGCTTCAGCGTATAGGCATTGCGGATCGAACCGTCGCGCAGCAGCATGAAGGGCGGGTTGCGGTCGGGAGAAACCGACAGGTCAGTGTGGTTGCGCACGCCCAGCGCGAACAGCAGGGCAAGGCCGATGGCGCCCCAGATACCGAAATAGACCCATGTGCGCAGGTGCATCAGGGCCTTCCACGCCGGACGCGGCGGCGAACCGGCCTGTTCGCGCTCGCAATCCTCCAGCGTGGCATAGTCGATCAATCCGCGAGGACGCCCGATCTCCGCCATCACCTTGTCGCAGGCATCGATGCACAGCGCGCAGGTGATGCAGCCGATCTGCGGGCCTTCGCGGATATCGATCCCGGTCGGGCATACCGCGATGCATTGCTGGCAATCGATGCAGTCGCCGAAAAGATCGGGATTTTTCGATGCCTTCTTGACGCTGCCCCGCGGCTCGCCGCGCCAGTCCTTGTAGGTGACGATCAGCGACTTCTCGTCAAGCATCGCGGTCTGGATGCGCGGCCATGGGCACATGTAGATGCACACCTGCTCGCGCATGAACCCGCCAAGAGCAAAGGTGGTGAAGGTCAGTATCGCCACCGTGCCGTAGGCGACCGGTGCGGCCTCTCCGGCAAGAAACTGCCGCAGAAGCGTTGGAGCGTCGGCGAAATAGAGAATCCACGCGCCGCCGGTCAGAAAACTAATCAGCAGGTAGACCGACCACTTACTTGCCCGGCGGGCGATCTTGGCCGGGCCCCATGGGGCATTGTCGAGCCGGATACGGGCGTTGCGATCGCCATCGAACAGCCGGTCGACATGCTGGAACAGGTCGGTCCACACCGTCTGTGGGCAAGCATATCCGCACCACGCGCGGCCCACCGCACTGGTCAGCAGGAACAGCCCAATTCCAGCCATGATCAACAGGCCGGCGACGAAATAGAATTCGTGCGGCCAGATCTCGATTCCAAACATGTAGAACCGGCGATTGGCCAGATCGATCAGCACCGCCTGATCGGGTGCATAGGGCCCGCGGTCCCAGCGCAGCCACGGGGTGACGTAATAGATCGTCAGCGTGACGACCATCACGAACCACTTGAAGCGCCGGAAGGGGCCGTCGATCCGCTTGTTGTGGACCGTCTTGCTCTTTTCATAAAGCGGATCGAACGTCCCCTCCGCCCTTGGCGGGCGTGGTTTTGGACGGGCCGCGTCCTCCAGCGGTCGGGGTTTCAACCCTTCGCCGGCTACGCTGCCAGAAAGATCAGGGCTGTCCATCACTCTCCACCATGGTCGCCGGCGCATCTGCGGGCAATTCTTCCCCGCCGCCCAGCGAGTGGACATAGGCAGCCAGCATCTTGATCGTCACCGGATCGAGCCGCCCTTCCCAAGCGGGCATGACCCCATGGCGCGGGGCCGAGATCTGGCGCACGATGTCTTGCTGCGTTCCGCCATAGAGCCAGATCGCGTCGTTCAATGCGGGGGCGCCCAGGGCGCGGTCGCCCGCGCCCGCCGGGCCATGACACGCTGCGCAGTTGTCGGCAAAGAGTTGCGCACCGACGGCATTGGGCTTGCCCTTGCCGCCGAACGAAAGCACTTGCTGCGCCAGCGCACCGACCTGCGCCGGGCTGAAGGCTTCGCCAAAGCCGGGCATCAGGCTGGTGCGCGTCTGCGCCGAGGCTTGCCAACGTACGCCGTGCGTGATCGTGGTCTCGATCGACTTGAGATCGCCGCCCCACAGCCAGTCGTCATCGTTGAGGTTCGGGTATCCCGGCGATCCGGCCGCCCCGGCACCATGGCACTGCACGCAATTGACCTTGAACGCTGCGGCGCCCCCGGCCACTGCCAATTGCATCAGCCTTTCGTCTTCGGGCAGCGCCTCTACCGGAATGCCGGCAAGCTGCGCGTTGGCATCGGCGCGCGCCTGATGCGCATCGCGAACGTCTTTTGCCAACTGTCCGCGGCTGGTCCAGCCCAGTGTTCCCTCCGTTCCGCGGTCGAGCAGCGGCCACGCGGGGTAAAGAACAGCATAGACCGCCGCCCAGGCAATGGTGATGTAGAACAGCCATAGCCACCAACGCGGCAACGGGGTGTTGAGCTCTTCTATGCCGTCCCATTCGTGGCCGACGAATTCGGTCCCGGTCGGCTCGTCGACCCGTTTCGTTTCTGCAGGATCATTGGCCATCATGGTCATCCTTGAAAATCGAGTTTGCCGCAGTCTGGTTGTGTGCCTTCGAGCCGGGGCGGAAGGGCCAGAGACAGAGCGTCACGAACACCGCGAACAATACGGCAAGGCCGTAGGAATCGGCGAAGTGGCGCAGCGTTTCGTACGCGGTCATCGCCCCTTCTCCTGTGCCAGTTCCTCCTGCGCGGCGGCGCTGTTCACATCGACCAGCGTGCCCAGCATCTGCAAGTAGGCGATCACCGCATCCAGTTCGGTCACTCGAGTGGGATCGCCATCGAAGTCGCGGACCTGCGCCTTGGGATAGCGCTGCTCCAGATCGCCTGCATCGGCATCGGGATCGGCCTGCGCGGCAAGATCGGCCTTGGCCATCTCGATGTCGCGATCGGTATAGGGCACGCCCACACGCCGCAGCGCGGTCAGCATGGCATCGGGATCGCTGAGCGCGAGGCGATTTTCGGCGAGGAAGCCGTATTGCGGCATGATCGAATCGGGCACCACGCTCTGCGGGTCCTTGAGGTGCTGGACATGCCATTCGTCCGAATAGCGCCCGCCCACGCGGGCAAGGTCGGGCCCGGTGCGCTTCGATCCCCACTGGAACGGGTGGTCATACATGCTCTCGGCGGCGAGGCTGTAGTGGCCATAGCGTTCGACCTCGTCGCGGAACGGACGGATCATCTGGCTATGGCAGACATAGCAACCCTCGCGGATGTAGATATCGCGCCCGGCCTGTTCCAGCGGAGTGTAAGGACGCATCCCGTCCACCTTCTCGATCGTGTTGTCGATCCAGAACAGCGGCGCGATTTCGACGATCCCGCCGATGGTGACTGTGAGGAAAGCCGCCGCCGCCAGAAGCGTGATGTTGCGTTCCAGTTTCTTGTGGCCCGCAAAGGGCTCTTTGGATGGTGCGTTCATCGGTCGAGCTCCTTATTCGGCTGGCACGGCGGCGTGGATCGGACGGTCGGCGGCTTCGTCATGTTCGGGGCTGTAAAGCGGCGCCTCGTCGCGCAGCCTGCCGGTGATCGTCATCCACACGTTGAAGGTCATGATCGCCGCCCCGGCGAGGTAGAACAGTCCGCCGGTCGCGCGCAGAAGGAACATCGGGCGCAGCGCGGCGACGGTATCGACGAAGCTGTTCACCAGATAGCCGTCGGCGCCATATTCGCGCCACATTAGCCCCTGGGTGATCCCTGCCACCCACATGCTGCCGGCGTAGAATACGATACCCAGCGTGGCGAGCCAGAAGTGCCAGTTGATCATGCGCAGCGAATAGAGCCGATCGCGGTGCCACAGCCGCGGCACAAGGTAATAGATCGCCGCAAAGGTGATCATGCCGTTCCAGCCCAGCGCGCCGGAGTGCACATGGCCGATGGTCCAGTCAGTATAGTGGCTCAGGCTGTTGACCCATTTGATGCTCATCATCGGGCCTTCGAAAGTGCTCATCCCGTAGAAGGCGACCGCCATAACCATCATGCGGATGATCGGATCGGTGCGGACCTTGTCCCACGCGCCGTTGAGCGTCATCAGCCCGTTGATCATCCCGCCCCAGCTCGGCATCCACAGCATGATGGAGAACACCATGCCCAGCGTCTGCGCCCAGTCGGGCAGCGCGGTATAGTGCAGGTGGTGCGGCCCGGCCCAGATGTAGAGGAAGATCAGGCTCCAGAAGTGGATGATCGACAGGCGATAGGAATAGATCGGCCTTTGCGCCTGTTTGGGTACGAAGTAATACATCATCGCCAGGAAGCCTGCGGTGAGGAAGAATCCGACCGCGTTGTGGCCATACCACCATTGCGTCAGAGCGTCCTGCACGCCGGCAAACGCGCTGTAGCTGCGCGAGCCGAGCAGGCTGACCGGGATGGCAAGGTTGTTGACCAGGTGGAGCATGGCGATGGTGACGATGAAGGCCAGGAAGAACCAGTTCGCCACGTAGATGTGCGGTTCGTGCCGCCGGACGATCGTTCCCACGAACACCACGAGGTAGGCCACCCAGACCACCGTCAGCCACAGGTCGACATACCATTCGGGTTCGGCATATTCCTTCGACTGCGTGATACCCATCAGATAGCCGGTGGCGGCCAGCACGATGAACAGCTGGTAACCCCAGAATACGAACCGCGCGAGCGAGGGGAAGGCCAGCTGCGCGCGGCAGGTGCGCTGTACGATGTAGAAGCTGGTCGCGATCAGCGCATTGCCGCCAAAGGCGAAGATCACCGCCGAGGTGTGCAGCGGGCGCAGGCGCCCGAAATTGAGGTAGGGTTCGAAGTTCAGCTGCGGGAAGGCCATTTGCAGCGCGATGAACAGGCCCGCAAGGAACCCGGCCATGCCCCAGAACACTGTGGCGATAACGCCCCAGCGCACCGGATCGTCGTCATAGCGCGATGGCCCGGTCGGCATGTGGAACAGGCTCTGCGCCTTGGCCAGCGGGTCATATCGCGCGGCGGTTGCCCACATCAGAACGAAGGCGACAATCGCGACAATGGTGGCATGCACGGCAAATCCGGGATCGCGTGCGCCGACCGAGGCTGCGAGGGCAAGCATCAGAATCAGGAACCAAATCCCGATCCTGCCAAGTAGAGCTTCCATGGAAATCCATCCTTCCTGACAGGCGCTACAATATGATTCTCTGGCCGAGTGCACTTTGATCCAGATCAAATTTCCGGGCGAACTTCAGTCGGGGAATCAGACATGTCCGGTGTAAATGCTCAAGGTCTTGAGGTCTGGCAGGAAAATGCGTGATCTTCCATCGGTTTCTGCCAGACCGAGCTCGCGAAATTCGCCGATTTGGCGGCTCACCGTTTCGATGGTCAGGCCCAGGCTGTCACCGATGTCCCTGCGCGACATCGGCAGGTCCAGCAGGCAACCGCCGCCTTCGTTGGTCCCGATGCGTTCGGCCATGATCATCAAGAAGCTTGCCATGCGTTCGGATGCGCTTTTCCGGCCCAGGCCGACCGCCTTGTCGCGGCAGCGGAAGAGCGCGGTCTGGGTGCGGACGAGCGTCGCTTCGAGAAGTCCGGGGTCGCCGCGCGCGATCTTCAGGAAGGCCTCGGCCGCGAACAGCAGTACCTCGCTGTCCTTCAGGGCCTTCATCGAATAGGCGTGTTCGCCCGATTGCGGGATCGAAACCAGATCGCCCCTGAAGTGGAATGCAACAATCTGTTCGCGCTGGCGCGATGCAGTGGCAATGAGCTTGGTCGCACCTTCGCAGATGCAGGCGACGGTTCCCTGTCCGGTCAGCAGCGGAATGTCTTCCCCTTTGCCGAGTGTCAGCAGCGTCCCCTGCTTGCACAGCGCGTCAAGCGTTCTGCCTGAAACCGGCGCGTGATGAAGCCGGGCGACGAAGCCAGCGACCGCCGCGCGCGAATCGCGAATATCATCATGGCAGGCGGTCTTCGGCATTTCATTCAAATGCCGGAAAGCTGCCATCCGATCCTTGATGCAGATCAATGATCGGGTCCCGGAACGAGCCTAGTCGGCGGCGGACGCTGCAGCAGTACAAGGCCGCTAGGGGTGGCCACTGGGCGCCAGGAAAAGGACTATGAAACAGAAAATTGCTATCGCTCTTGCCGGCCTCGCGACTTGCGCCTGCCTTGCCTCTCCTGCGCAGGCCGAGGATCGTGCAGGCTCGTTCCAGATCAAGCTGCTTGGCACCGGTGTCCTTCCCGATGGCAAGATCACCGAGCTGCGGACCGATATAGTCGGCCTGCCCGCGGGTACGCAGACCAGGGCCACCGACAATGTCGTCCCTACGATTGCGATCGAGTATTTCTTCTCCGACAATGTCTCGGTCGAGACGATCTGCTGCCTGACCCAGCACGATGTTGACGCGACCACCGGGCTTCCCGGTGCGGAACTTGTTTCGAACGGCAAGCTGATCCCGGCTACCTTTACCGCCAAATATCATTTCGATCTGGGGGCGGCGAAGCCGTATCTGGGCGCGGGTCCGACGTATTTCCTGTGGGTCGATGACGAGCCCGGCGCGGCGACCATTCCGCTGGGCGTGACCAATTTCAAGTTCTCCAACGAGCTTGGCTTTGCGCTTCAGACGGGCGTGGACATTCCGCTGGGCGAAAACGGCTTCGGCCTGACGCTCGATGCCAAGCGCTATTTCATCAACACCACCGCGCGGTGGTTTGCAGGCGATACGCTGGCTATCGAGACCAAGCACAAGCTTGATCCCTGGGTGCTCAGCGCCGGCGTCGCATTCAAATTCTAGAGACAATCCCCTCCCGGAACTGTGGGCGGCATCAATGCCGCCCCTTTTTTTGCCCGTCCCGCACTGCGCGGTTGGTTGCGACGCAACATTTGTTGCAATGCAGCAACAATGAGCTGCAATATGGTCTGAACATGGCCTAGCCTATTGGCCGAACACCGACAGTGGGCTTAGGTGTCGGTGGTTGGTTGTAATATTGAACACAGAGGATTTGGTATGACGATACGCCCGGCAATCTTTGCGGCGAGTGCAAGCTCGATCCTGGCGCTGGCAATGGTCGGCGCGCCTGCCATGGCGCAAACCAGCGGAAGCGAGGAAGTGGAAGCAGCTGCGGAAACGCAGATTGTGGTGATCGGCTCGCGCCGCGCCGATCGGACCGTGGCGGACAGCCCGGTTCCGGTGGACGTGATCGGTGGCGACGCGCTTACCAACTCCGGCTTCACAGAAACCAACCGGATTCTCAATCAGCTGGTCCCGTCATTCAACTTCCCGCAGCCTTCGATCACCGATGGCACCGACGTTCTGCGTCCGGCAACACTGCGCGGGCTTTCGCCCGATCAGACGCTGGTTCTGGTCAACGGCAAGCGCCGTCACACCTCAGCCCTGCTCAACATCAACGGCTCGGTCGGTCGCGGTTCGGCTGCTGTCGATCTCAACACCATTCCGCCGCTGGCGATCGAACGGATTGAGGTGCTGCGCGACGGTGCTTCCTCGCAATACGGGTCTGACGCGATCGCCGGTGTAATCAACGTGCAGTTGCGCAAGTCGACCGGCGGGCGAGCACAGGTGACGTACGGCAAATACATCACCACGCTAGCTAATGTTCCCGCGATTGACGGTCTGCTGACCGACAGCAACGGACAGCCGCAGATCAACCCGCAGGCAGGCGCAGGCGGCGTATTCCTGCTCGACGAGACCGGCGAGGAGCGCAAGCGGCGCGACGGCGGCACCTTGACGCTTGCGACCAACTTCGGGCTGCCGGTGGGAGAGAACGGCTATCTCAACGTCACCACGCAATTCCAGGATCGCAACGCCACCAACCGTACATCGGCCGACCCACGCCAGCAATTCCCGCTGGTCAACGGCGCTTTCGATGCGCGAGAGTTCACTTTCGACCGCTTCAGTCACCGGTTTGGCGATGCGGAAACCACCGACTTTTCATTCTTCCTCAATGCCGGGGTCGATCTGAACGAAGCCGCCGAACTTTATGCCTTCGGCAGCTATGGCAAGCGCGATGGCGAGAGCGCCGGATTCTATCGCCGCGCGCTCGACGCACGCAACCGGGATTTCAGCGCTTCGACCACCACTTTCGTGCCCTTCTTCGACGAGGGTTTCCTGCCGCTCATCGTGTCTGAAATCACCGACTTCTCGTTCGCTGGCGGTGTCAGGGGCGATGTCGGCGACGGATGGAACTACGACCTTTCGGCTGTGCATGGCGAAAACGGGTTCCGTTTCTTTGTCGAGAACAGCTTCAACACTTCGTTCGGTCAGGAAAGCCAGCTTAGGTTCGACGCGGGCAAGCTCGAATTCAGTCAGACCGTGGTCAATCTCGACGTCCAGCGCGAATTCGATATCGGCATCGGCGATGGGCTCTCGGTTGCCTTTGGCGGCGAATATCGCAACGAGAATTTCCAGATCATCGCGGGCGATCCGCAGAGCTATCAGGCTGGGCCTTTCGCGGCCTCGCCGTTCAACGCCCCGGCCGGGGCGCAGGTCTTCCCTGGTTTCCGCCCCGCCAATGAAGTCGATGCCGATCGCGATTCGGTCGCCGCCTATCTCGAGATTGAGACCGAATTGGGCGGCTTCCTGACCCTTCAGGCGGCTGGCCGGTATGAACATTACAGCGATTTCGGCGATACGGTAAACGGCAAGTTCGCAGCCCGGGCCGAGGTTATCGATGGTGTGGCGCTGCGCGGTTCGATTTCCACCGGGTTCCGCGCCCCGTCACTACACCAGCAGTTTTTTGCTACCTCCTCCACGAACAACGTCAATGGCACACTGGTGGAAATCGGCACCTTCCCGGTCGAAAGCCCGGTGGCGATCGCACTAGGTTCCAAGCCGCTTGATGCCGAGGAATCGGTGAACATTTCAGGCGGCATCACACTCACACTGATTGATCGGCTCAACATCACTGCCGATTACTATAATATCGACATCGATGACCGGATAGTTGTGACGGAAAACCTGCAAGGGGCGGCGGTAGTCGCGCTTCTACAAGGTGCCGGATTCAACAACATCACGTCCGCGCGCTTCTTCATCAACGGGATCGATACCAGCACCGAGGGGGTGGAGGTGGTTAGTACCTATCGCTTGCCCGATTTCGGTGCGGGCGATTTCAGTCTGACCGGCGGTTTCAGCTGGAACAGTACGCGCATCACCGATCGGGCAGACCTTCCCACATTGCCAGGCCTGACTCTGTTCGGGCGGCAAGAATCGCTGCGGCTGACCGACGGGCAGCCATCGACCAAAGTCAACGTCGGGATCGATTGGGATTTGGGCATATTCAGCGCCACCACGCGCGCCAATCGTTTTGGCAAGGTCTTGATTCCTGGAGCCGATGCACTGCGCGACCAGGTACTGGGAAGCGAATGGGTGGTTGACCTCGAATTGCGCGCCAAGTTGTACGACTCGATGGAACTTGCGATCGGGGCGAACAATCTGTTCGACAACTATCCTGACCGCGTTCTCGCCGGTCTGGTCGATGGGCAGAACTTCGGGCTGAACGGCTTCTTCCTGCCGTTTTCCAGCTTCTCGCCCTTCGGCTTCAATGGTCGCTTCCTTTATGGCCGGGTGAGCGTGGAATTCTGATATTTGTCAGGGCCTGGGTTGTTTGAAGGCGCACCATCGTTCGGTTTGTGGGGGGGGGTGCCCCTTTTTTTGCCCAGTCCGCGCAAAGCGCTTGCCGCAAGGGGACGGCAATTCTAACGCAGGGGCATGAATGCGACGACCCAGGAAGTTCGCCCCAGCTATTGCGACAGTTGCGCGATCCGCAATCGCGCCATCTGCGCCGATCTCGATGCGGCGGAAATTGCCCAGCTCAGCGTAATTGGTCGCCGACGCAGGCTTGTCGCCGGCGAACAGTTGTTCTGGGAAGGCGATGACACGGTTCTGCTGGCGAACGTGATCGAGGGGGTGCTCAAGATTTCGACGCACACGTCGGAAGGGAAGGAGCAGATTCTCGGGCTCGGCTTCCCGTCGGATTTCCTTGGCCGCCCTTTCGGCCAGACCGCCCCATTCGGTGCCGAGGCGCTGACCGATTCCTTCGTTTGCGTGTTCGAACGCAGCGAGTTTGACCGTTTCGCGCGCGAACACCCGCGGCTCGAACACAAATTGCTTGAACGCACGCTGGCAGAACTTGACCGGACGCGGCGGTGGATGCTGCTGCTGGGCCGTATGAATGCCGAGCAAAAGGTGGCCAGCTTCCTGCTCGAACTGCGCGACCGGTTGACGCCGCGCACCTGCAGCCAGTTTGCGACCGAAGTGTCCGAAATCTTCGAGCTGCCGCTGACCCGTCAGCAGATGGCCGATATCCTGGGTCTGACCATCGAAACGGTGAGCCGCCAGCTATCGCGGTTCAAGCGCGACGGGCTGATCGACCTGCCGTCGCGCCGCGAGGTGACGATTCGTGATCGGGCGACGCTGGAACTGATCGCCTCCTAGGCATTGCTACCGCGCACACCGGCCGTCGCCAATCGTGCGAGGCAGGCAGCGACCGTGAAAGGACCATGATGAGCCACTATCCCGCCCTCGAACTTCTCATTGCCGGCGAGCGCCTGGGCTGTGACGGGCGCGAGACGATCGACGTGCTCGATCCTGCGACAGGCGAGGCGTTTGCCGCGCTGCCCAAGGCGACCCCGGCCGATCTCGACGCGGCTCTGGAAGCGACGGCGAGGGGCTTTACGGCCTGGCGCGCGACCTCTGCCGATCAGCGCGAGGCGATCCTGCGCAAGGGTGCGGCGCTGATTCGCGAGCGCGCGCAGGATATCGGCGCCGCGATCACCCGCGAACAGGGCAAGCCGGTCAAGGACGCGGTGGGAGAGACGCTCTATTGCGCGATGCTGCTCGAATTCTACGCCGGGGAATGCAAACGAAACTACGGCAGGACATTGGTTCGCCCCGACGGCCAGCGGGTCGAGGTGCGGCATGAGCCGGTCGGTCCGGTGGCCGGGTTTTCCGCGTGGAATTTCCCCGCGATCAACGTGATGCGCAAGATCGGCGGCGCGCTCGCGGCGGGCTGTTCGGTGATCGTCAAACCTTCGGAGGAAACGCCCGCGGGCGGTCTCGGGATTGTTCGAGCACTACTCGATGCCGGGGTGCCGGGCGATGTCTGCCAGGTCGTGTTTGGCATTCCCGACGAGGTCAGCCGTCACCTGCTTGCTGGCCCGGTGATCCGCAAGATCACCTTCACCGGATCGACCGCGGTGGGCAAGCATCTGGCCCGGCTCGCCGCCGACGATCTCAAGCGCGCCACACTTGAACTGGGCGGGCATGGCCCAGTGCTGGTGTTCAAGGATGCCGATATCGAGCGCACGCTCGATGTGATGGTCATGGCGAAATATCGCAATGCAGGGCAGGTCTGCGTCAGCCCGACGCGCTTTCTGGTGGAAGAGGACGTGTTCGAGAAGTTCCGTGATGGTTTTGCCCAGCGGGCCAATGCGATCAGGGTTGGTAATGGGTTTGACGCGCAGACGCAGATGGGGCCGATGGCCAGCCAGCGCGGTCCGGACGGGCTTCAGGCCAAGATCGCCGATGCGTTGGCCAAGGGTGCAAAACTGCTGGCGGGTGGCAACCGTATCGGTAACCAGGGCTTCTTTCATGAACCCACGGTGCTGGGCGAGGTGCCGCTCGATGCAACGATCATGAACGAGGAACCGTTCGGCCCGGTCGCGCTCATCAACCCCCTGCCCGGCGAGGCGGCGATGGTGGATGAGGCCAACCGGCTACCCTATGGCCTTGCCGCCTATGCATGGACCAGCGATCCGGCGCGGCGGATGCGGCTGGCGGGTACGATCGAAGCGGGCATGATCGCGTTCAACGCCGCCAGCGTCAGCGCCGTCGATGCGCCGTTCGGCGGGGTCAAATGGTCGGGCTATGGCCTCGAAGACGGGGCCGAGGGCGTCGCCGCCTGCATGGTCACCAAGACGGTGCATGAAAGCTTGTAAGGGAGTGTAATGCGATGAAAACCCGTGCCGCCGTGGCATTCGAAGCGAAACGACCGCTGGAGATTGTCGAACTCGATCTGGAGGGGCCCAAGGCCGGCGAAGTGCTGGTCGAGATCATGGCGACGGGCATCTGCCACACCGATGCCTATACGCTCGACGGGCTCGACAGCGAGGGCATCTTCCCCTCGGTCCTCGGCCATGAAGGCGCCGGGATCGTGCGCGAAGTCGGGGCCGGAGTCACATCGGTCAAGCCCGGCGATCACGTCATTCCTCTCTACACGCCCGAATGCCGCCAGTGTAAAAGCTGCCTTTCGGGCAAGACCAACCTGTGCACAGCGATCCGCGCGACGCAGGGCAAGGGGCTGATGCCCGATGGCACCACGCGCTTCTCCTACAAGGGCCAGCCGATTTATCACTATATGGGCTGCTCGACCTTCTCGAACTTCACCGTGCTGCCTGAAATCGCCGTCGCCAAGATCCGCGAGGACGCGCCGTTCCAGACCAGCTGCTACATCGGGTGCGGGGTGACAACCGGCGTCGGCGCGGTGGTCAACACCGCCAAGGTCAGGCCGGGCGACAACGTTGTGGTGTTTGGCCTCGGCGGGATCGGATTGAACGTGATCCAGGGCGCGCGGCTGGCGGGCGCGGACCGCATCGTTGGCGTCGACATCAACGACAGCAAGGAGGAATGGGGCCGCCGCTTCGGGATGACCGACTTCGTCAACCCGAAGAAAGTCGGCAACGTC
>PNJY01000038.1 GCA_013822125.1 Erythrobacter sp.
TGCCTTCGTGCGCGTGTTCATGCAGGCAGGCGCGTTCACCCCCGAAGATGCTGCGATCACCGGCACGCTGGTTTCGGGCCTGGTGATCGGTTTGCCCGCCTATGTGCTGGTCAAGGTGCTGACCCCCAATTTCTTCGCCCGTCGGGATACCCGTACCCCGGTCTATACGGCAGCGCTGAGCCTGCTGGTTACGGTAGCGCTCAACCTGGTGCTGGTCCCGCGCATCGGGGTGCTCTCGCTCGCGGTCGCGGGTGCGATCGGTGCCTGGGTCAACACCCTGCTACTCTATTCCTTGCTGGCGCGGCGCGGAATGTTCGTCCTGCCTCGCCGGGTTGCGGGAAGGCTGGGGCGGATCGTGCTGGCCTGCGTGCCGATGGCTGCCGCGCTGTGGTATGCCATGCAACTGGGCGATCCCTGGTTCAGTGGCTCGACCTGGCAACGCCTCTCGTCGATCCTTGCCATCGTCATGGTCGGGGCGCTGACCTTCATCCCGTCGGCTTTCGTGCTGGGCGTGCTCGACATTGCCGCCGTTCAGCGCCTAATGCGGCGCCAGACCTAATCCGACAGAACCCCTGCGAAGAGATCATCAATGCGCGTCGTTTCCGGTATCCAGCCCACAGGCAAACCCCATCTCGGCAATTACCTGGGGGCGATCCGCAATTATGTGAAGTTGCAGGACGATGCTGCGGCGCAAGGCGGCGAATGCCTGATCTTCATCGCCGATCTGCACGCCATCTCGATGCCGCACGATCCGGCGGAACTGCACGCCTCGACGCTCGAACTGGTGGCGACGCTGGTCGCCTGCGGGCTCGATACCGACAAGACCGTGCTGTTCAACCAGGCGCAGGTTCCCGCGCATGCCGAACTGGAATGGCTGCTCAGCGGCACTGCGCGGATGGGCTGGCTGAACCGCATGACGCAGTGGAAGGACAAGGCAGGCAAGAACCGTGAAGGGCAGTCGGTCGCGCTGTTCACCTATCCGGTGCTGCAAGCCGCCGACGTGCTGCTGTACCAGGCGACGCATGTTCCGGTGGGCGAGGACCAGAAGCAGCACCTGGAGCTGGCGCGCGATGTCGCTCAGAAATTCAACAATGATTTCGCCAGCGAGCAAGAGCCCGTTTTCACCCTGCCCGAACCGATCATTCCGCCCGATGCCGCGCGGATCATGAGCCTGCGCGACGGTACTGCGAAGATGAGCAAGTCCGATCCCAGCGACATGAGCCGGATAAACCTCGCCGACGATGCCGACGCGATCATGCAGAAGATCAGGAAGGCCAGGACCGATGCCGAGCCGCTGCCGGGCGACAGCGCGGGTCTCGCCGGACGGCCCGAGGCGCTAAACCTCGTCAGCATTCATGCCGCGCTGGTCGGCGAAAGCGTCGATACGGTGCTGAAGCGGTTCGCGGGCCAGGGCTTCGGCGTTTTCAAACCGGCGCTGGGCGAGGTCCTGGTCGAAACGCTGCGGCCCATTTCCGCGCGCTTTCGCGAACTCAAGAACGATCGCGAGGCGCTCGATGCGATCCTCGCGCGCGGTGCGGCACGAGCGCGCGAACGCGGCCGCCCGACGCTCGACGCCGCCTACAAGGCGCTGGGGCTGGTGCGCGGACGATAATTGCCTGTTGCTATTTGCCGCCATCCGGCATTCAATCGCGGTTAAGGACCAAGCGAGTAGGAATCTACCGTGTTTCAAGGGGCAAGCCTTGGATGGTGGGTGGGTTGGCAACTGTTTGTACCCAAACGAGGTGATTGACATGAAAACTCGCACTGCATCGCGTCTGACGTCGCTCAAAATGGCGGGTATGGCCCTGCTTGTTGCCGGGCTGGCTGCCTGCGCGACCCCGTTCAAGGCCGATGTTTCTCGTTTCGAGGCGCAATTGCCGGCCCCGCAGGGTGAAACTTTTGCTGTGGTCGCGGACGATCCGGCGCTAGCTGGCGGACTCGAATTCGCGCAATACGCCGATCAGGTCGAAGCGGCGATGGAGAAGCTCGGCTATACCCAGGCCACGCCGGAAACTGCGACCATGCTGGTCCGGTTCGATTACGGGGTGGACGACGGGCGCGAACGCGTCCGTTCGAGCGGGTATGGGTATTACGATCCCTATTGGGGGCCGTGGTACGGCGGTTCGTACTTCTACCGCTCGCGCTTCTACGGTTCGCGCTTCTATGGTCATCACGGGCTGTGGAACTATGGCTTCTACGATCCCTGGTTCGGCGGAAATGACGTGCGCAGCTACACCGTCTATACCAGCGGGATCGAGCTGAAGATCGATCGTGCGGCAACTGGCGAGCGGCTGTTCGAAGGCAAGGCGCAGGCCGTATCGACATCGAACCGGCTCCAGTACCTGGTGCCCAATCTGGTCGATGCCATGTTCACCGGCTTCCCCGGCAACTCGGGCGAAACGGTGCGCATAACGATCAAGCCCGAGGATCAGAAGGTCAAGAAGAAGGACGTCGACCGTTCCGGCTATTGAGGCGATGGGGCGAACTTTGGCTGGCAACGATATAACCCTTGCTGCCCGAACGATTCGCCTGATCGGTTGGGCAGCGGCGGCTGTGCTGCTCGCGCTTCCGGCAATTGCGATGCAGTTCACCAACGAGGTGAACTGGGGGCCGGAAGATTTCCTTGCCATGGGCCTAATGCTGCTGGCGCTCGGGCTGGGGCTGGAGGGGACGCATCGGCTGGTGAAGCAGAGGAGGCCGCGCCTGGTGCTCGCGGCACTCCTGATCCTGCTGTTCCTGGCGGTATGGGCCGAACTGGCGGTCGGAATCTTCGAATGACGTGATTTCGGGCGTGGTGCCCAGAATGGCCGGAACGCCCTCTAGCCCGGCATTCCGGCCGACCGGGCGAATTCGTACGCGCGCTCGACCAGCGGCACGACGCGTTCGGACATGGCCTTGGCATGCGCCGATGACGCTGTGCCGTCGATCACGCGCTTCTTGATGCCCTGCATGATTCCCGCCAGCCGGAACAGATTGTACGAGAAATACCAGTCCATCGGCGGCACCGGATAACCGGTGCGGTCGACATAGCGTTCGACCGCCTGCTCGACCGAAGGAATCCCCAACGCCGTCAGATCGAGCCCGAGCAGCCCCGCACGTCCATCGGCGGGATTGTACCAGTTGAGCATCAGATAGGAGAAATCGGCGATCGGATCGCCCAGCGTCGAAAGCTCCCAGTCGAGCACCGCGATCACGCGGTTCTCGGTGCCGTGAAAGATCATGTTGTCGAGCCGGTAATCGCCGTGCACGACCGAGCTTTCATGCTGCGGCGGGATCGTATGCGGCAGCCATTCGATCAACCGGTCCATTTCGGGGATCACCTCGGTTTCGGACAGCCGGTATTGCGTGGTCCAGCGGGCAATTTGCCGTGCGCAATAATCATCGGGCTTGCCGAAGCTGCCCAGTCCGATTTCGGCAGGATTCTTGAGGTGCAGATCGGCCATGGTATCGATCATCGCGTGGTAGATTTCGCGCCGCTGACCGGGCGTGCAATCGGGCAGCGCGCCGTTCCACAGGCTGCGCCCTTCGGCCATACTCATGACGAAGAACTTGGCCCCGATCACCTCGGGGTCTTCGCACAAGCCATAAGTGCGCGGCACCGGGAAGCCGGTGGGATAGAGCGCGCTCATCGCCGCATATTCGCGGTCAACCGCATGCGCACTGGGCAGCAGTTTGCCGAAAGGCTGGCGGCGCAGCACATAGGACGCATCCGGCGTATCGATGCGATAGGTCGGGTTCGATTGCCCGCCCTTGAACTTCGAATAGCTGATCGGCCCGGCAAAGCCTTCGACATTGGCTGCGAACCATGCGGTCAGCCGGCCGAGGTCGAGCCGGTCGTTCTCGGGCACGTCGATCGTGCCGACCATTTCCTTCTGGTAATCGATCTGCTGGCCCGTCTCTTTCATCAGTCGAACACCACCACGCTGCGTGCCGAATGGCCACCGCGCATCTTGTCGAACCCCTTGTTGATATCCTCGAGCGGAATGCGCTCGGCGATGATCGTGTCGAGATCGAGTAGCCCGCGCATGTAAAAATCGACCAGCCGCGGCAGATCGACCGGGAAGCGGTTGAAACCCATGATCGCGCCTTGCAGCTTTTTGCCCGAAAGCAGGTCGAGCGCGCCAAGGCCAACCTTGCAGTCGAGTGGCATCATGCCCAGGATGATTGCGGTGCCGCCGCGGCGCAGCGAAGCGACCGCGAGATCGGCCGAGGCCTGCCGCCCCACCGCCTCGATCGCGTAATGGACCCCGCCGTTTGAAATCTCGATGATCTGCCTGGCTGCATCAGGTGCCATGGCGTCGACCATGTGCGTTGCGCCCAGTACGCCGGCAAGCTCGCGCTTTTCGGGGATCGGATCGACCGCAATCACTTGCCCGGCCCCGGCGATCCGCGCGGCGTTGATCGCGGCAAGGCCCACCCCGCCGCAGCCTATCACCGCCACGCTTTCACCCGGTGTGACGTTGGCGGCGTTGAAGATCGTGCCCGCGCCGGTCGTCACCGCGCAGCCGATCACAGCCGCGCGGTCGAGTGGCATCCGCTTGTCGATGGAGACGCAGGCATGCTCGTGGATCAGCATCTGCTCGGCAAAGGCAGAGAGGTTGAGCATCTGGCTTACCGGCGAGCCATCGGCGCGCCTGAGGCGCGGGGCGACATCTACCGAACGCCGCGTATCGCCGCCCAGGCACAGCGCCATGCGGCCCGTGACGCAAAATTCGCAATGCCCACAGAAGGCCGAAAGACAGGTGACGACATGGTCGCCCGGCTTCACAGTCCTCACCTCGCTGCCCACAGCGCGCACCACGCCCGCCGCCTCGTGTCCCGGAATGGCGGGCAGCGGGTGCGGATAGGCCCCGTCGATGAAATGCAGGTCCGAATGGCACAGGCCGCAGGCCCTGGTGTCGATCAGGACCTCGTGTGGGCCGGGATCAGCCAGCTCGATCTCGCCGATGACCAGCCCCTGGCCGGGTTGTTCGAGGATTGCGGCTTTTGCCATCTGTGTTCTTCTCCTCATCTCCCGCTTGCGGGAGGGGTAGCGAGACTTGGGCTTGCCTCGCAAGTCATAGTCGCAGCGGAGTGGGCCCATTGGGCCCATGCCCACCCCCGCCCCCTCCCGCAAGCGGGAGGGGAGTGCAGGTACTACCGCGTCACGCCCAGATCGCCCGAGCTGAAGCGGTCATCGCCCATACTGGGGGAATTGCCGCTGCGCAGCGCGTTGGCGGTGGGGCCGGGGCGCGGCAGGTGGCGGGCAAATTCCATCCGCGCGATCGAGCGGGCGTGGACTTCGTCGGGTCCGTCGGCAAGCCGCAGCGTGCGCTGCCCGGCATAGGCCGATGCGAGGCCATAATCGCTGGTCACCCCGCCGCCGCCATGCGCCTGGATCGCATCATCGATGATCTTCAGCGCCATGGTAGGCGCCTGCACCTTGATCATCGCGATTTCCTGCTGCGCCGCCTTGTTGCCGACCTTGTCCATCATGTCGGCGGCCTTGAGGCAGAGGAGGCGGGTCATCTCGATATCGATCCGCGCGCGAGCGACGCGCTCTTCCCACACCGAATGTTTGTAGATCGGCTTGCCGAAGGCTTCGCGCTCCTGCAGCCGGCGGCACATCTTGGCCAGCGCCTCCTCGGCGACACCGATGGTGCGCATGCAATGGTGGATGCGCCCCGGCCCGAGGCGGCCCTGCGCGATCTCGAACCCGCGCCCTTCGCCCAGCAGCATGTTGGTGACGGGAATGCGCACGTCCTTGAGCTCGACCTCCATGTGGCCGTGCGGGGCATCGTCATAGCCGAATACGGGCAGGTGGCGGATAATGTTCACGCCCGGCGCATCGACCGGCATGATCACCATCGACTGCTGGGCATGGCGCTTGGCCTCGAAATCGGTCTTGCCCATCACGATCGCCACCTTGCAGCGCGGATCGCCCAGCCCCGAGGACCACCATTTGCGTCCATTGATGACATATTCGTCGCCATCCCGTTCGATCCGCGTCTCGATGTTCGTCGCATCCGATGAAGCCGTAAACGGTTCGGTCATCAGGAAGGCGGAACGGATTTCACCGTTCATCAGCGGTTTAAGCCAGGCTTCCTTCTGCCCGGCCGTACCATAGCGGTGGAACACTTCCATATTGCCGGTATCGGGGGCGGAACAGTTGAACACCTCGCTCGCCCAGCCGATCCTGCCCATTTCCTCGGCGCACAGCGCATATTCGAGGTTGGTCAGGCCTGGCCCTTTGAACTCGAAGGTTTCGTCGACATGGTGATGGCCGCTGTTGCGCGGCGGCATGAACAGATTCCAGATGCCTTCGGCCCTGGCTTTGGCCTTCATCTCCTCGACGATCGGAATGACCTTCCAGCGCTCGCCTGCCTCATCCTGTTCGATGTAGGTTGGGGCATTGGGGCGGACATTGGCCTCAATGAAGTCGCGCACGCGGCCACGCCAGTACTGCTGCCGTTCGGTGGGTTCGAAATCCATGGGGGTTCTCCTATGTGATGCTGCCTGGTGTTCGTTCGATGGTCAATGTCAGGGCGTGCCCGCCTCCGTCGCGCCTGCGGCACGGTCAAACCCGGCCAGCTTCGCGAGCCGCTCCTCATGGTCTTCGCGGCTGATCGGAAATCGTGCCAGCCAATAGGCCGATACCAGCCCAAGTACCAGCACCGCTGCACAATAGAATCCCACCAGCGCCGCGATGACCGCCGGATCGACATCGCCTGGCGCCACGCCCGATGGAAAGGCCGCCAGCGACAGCATGATCCCGGCCAGCAGGATGCCCACGCCGGTGGCGCATTTCTGCACCAGCCAGTTGCCCGCATAGAAGCTCGCTTCGGCGCGGCGACCGGTGTTTTCTTCGTGAGCCTCGATCACCTCGGCCACCATCGACGTTGCCGAAATCACCGCTGCAACACCCGCTGCATTGCTGGTGAATACGAACACGAACAGCATCGCTGCCGACGCGGATGTGCCCAGCTGCGGCCACGCACCCAGATAATTGAGCGCATAAGGGATGAGCCAGGCAGTCATGGAAACCAGTGTGGCCATTGCCCCTGCGCGCGCCTTGCCCATGCGCCGGTGCAACGGGCCCAGCGTGAAGAACACCGCCACCACGCTGAAGAACAGCACCAGTGGATAGATCGCCAGCTCGCCCTCGCTCAGCTGCCACACGAAATAATAGAGGTAATTGCTCAGCGCAAAGGTCATGCCCTGGCTGATATAGGCCGCCAGCGCCCCTGCGGCGAAGATCAGGAAGGCCGGTTCGGAAAAGGCGTGCATGATCTCGCCGGTTATCTGCCGCAGCCTGAAGGGCGGGGGACGGGTAGCCGGATATCCGGCGACATAGCGGTGCTGCATGATGGCTGAAAACAGGACGGCGACCGCGATTCCGATCGCGCCGAACAGGCCGTATTGGCGGTAGCCCTCCATCGAAAGCAGATCGTCGCGCAGGAACACCTGATAGGCCAGTGCCAGCGTGATCAGCCCGCTGGTCCACCCGAACAGGAAGCGATACCGGAACAGTGTGGTGCGCTCGTCGTAATCGCGGGTGATTTCCGGGATCAGCGCCGTCGATGGCACTTCGCAGGCGGACAGCAGCAGCCTGACCGTGATTGCCAGCCCCAGCAGCGTCCAGAAACTTGGCTCGACCCCTACCGGGGGTGACCACAGCACATACCACGCCAGCGCCAGCGGCAGCGGCGCGGCATAGAGCCACGGCAGGCGGCGGCCCCACCGGGTATAGGTCCGGTCGGATAGATTGCCGATGAAGGGATCGACCAGAGCATCGACCACCAGCGCTGTCACAAGCGCCAGGCTGACCAGCCAGGCATCCATTCCCAGCACCTGATTGTAGAAGGTCAGCAGGAAGACTGCAAAACCGTTGTCCTTGATGCCGAAGGCGACCGCGCCCGAAGCGTTGTAGATCTTGAGCCGAAAGGGGACGGGCTTTCTGGTCACGCAGCGCGCTTCCCGTTGCCGGGGCGGGCTGGAACCGGGCAATTTGCAGCCTTCGAACAGAATCGCATTTGCTGCCTCTCTCCCCCTCGCGGAATGGGGCCAGCTTAGGCGCAGCAAGCCACGCGTCAACGGTGTGCGGTTTGACGTTACGGCATGGCCGCGCAGTGCAACAACGCTTGCCGTGGGCATGCGAATCACCCTAACGTTAGCGTCAACTGAAAGACTTGAGAGGAGAGTCGGCAATGTCCGATCTGGAAGCATTTCGCGCTGAGACGCGCGCCTGGCTTGAAGCCAATTGCCCCCCAGAAATGCGCGAACCGGTGCGCGACGAGGAAGATGTCTATTGGGGCGGGCGCAATGCCAGCTTCAAGAGCGATGCCCAGAAGGCATGGTTCGAAGCCTGCCTCGCCAAGGGTTATACCGTGCCCGCCTGGCCCAAGGAATACGGGGGCGCAGGCCTGACGCCGGCCGAAGCCAAGGTGCTGCGCGAGGAGATGACCCGGATCAATGCCCGTTCGCCGCTGTCGAGCTTTGGCATCTGGATGCTTGGCCCGGCGTTGCTGCATTTCGGCACCGAAGGCCAGAAGCAGCGCTTCCTCAACGAAATCGCGCGCGGCGAAATCCGCTGGTGCCAGGGCTATTCGGAGCCGGGTTCGGGCTCGGACCTTGTCAGCTTGCAGACCTTTGGCGAGGATCGGGGCGATAGCTGGGTGGTCAACGGCCAGAAGATCTGGACTTCCTATGCCGACAAGGCCGACTGGATCTTCTGCCTGGTCCGCACCGACAAGGCGAACAAGTACCAGGGCATCACCTTCATGTTGTTCGACATGGCCAGCGAAGGGGTCTCGACCAAGCCGATCCTGCTGATCAGCGGCAGTTCGCCCTTCTGCGAAACCTTCTTCGACGATGTGAAGGTGCCCAAGAGCTATGGCGAGGATTGTCCCGCCCAGGTGGGCGAGATCAACCGCGGCTGGGATGTCGCCAAATATCTGCTCGGCCACGAACGCGAGATGATCTCGGGTGCGGGCGGGGGCGATCGCACCGCGACGATCGGTGCGGTGCTCAAACGCATGGTGGGGGAAATCGATCCGGTGCTGCGCGCCGAGCTCGCGATGTTCGATGTCGATGCGCTGGCCTATACGGCGATGGGTGAAAAGTTCCTCGACGAAATCAAGGTGGGCAAGGCGCATCCCGCACAGCCCAACATGATGAAATATGCCGGGACCGAGCTCAATAAGCGCAGGCACGAGCTGATGATGGCGGCCGGCGGCAGCCGCGCGCTCGAATGGGACAGCGCGGAAACGCGCGGCGGGCAGGTGGCGCGGGGCTGGCTCAGGACCAAGGGTAACTCGATCGAGGGCGGCACCAGCGAGGTGATGCTCAACGTGATTTCCAAGCGCATTCTTGACCTGCCGGGAGCCTGATCCAATGCCACTCTACCATACCGAAGATCAGGCGATGCTCGCCGAAACCGCCAGCCAGTTCATCGCCGATGAGGGCGCGATCGCGAAACAACTGCGCCATTTGCGCGATACCGAATGCAAGGATGGCTTCGGCACTGCGCTGTGGAAGCAGTTCGCCGAGATGGGCTTCACCGGGATTTTGGTGGGCGAGGAAGACGGCGGCATGGGCATGGGCCATGTCGAGGCGGGCATCGTGCTTGAAGAAATCGGGCGTAACCTCACCCCTTCGCCGTTCCTCACCAGCGCGGTGGTTGCCGCGACGGCGCTCGGCGGTGCCAGCGCCGAGCTGCGTGGGCGCTATCTGCCGGGCCTGCTTTCGGGCGACAGCGTCTTTGCGGTAGCGATCGACGAGGGCCTCAAGCACCGGCCCGAGCGTATCGCCTGCCGTGCAGAGAAGGCGGGCAACGGCTTCAGGCTGTCGGGCAACAAGGATTTCGTGATCCACGGTGCCAGTGCCGATATGCTGGTGGTGGCTGCGCGCACTTCGGGCGCCGACGATGACCGCGAGGGGATTACACTGTTCGCCGTGCCCCGGGATGCCGCCGGGATGAGCCACGATGCGGTTCGCCTTGTCGACAGCTCTGTCGCAACGCACACCAGGTTCGACGGTGTCGAGCTCGATGGCGATGCGGTGATCGGCGAGGTCGATGGCGGCCGCGAAGTGCTGAACCGGATGCTGATGGCGGGGCGCGTTGGTGCCGCTGCCGAGGGCGTGGGTGTGGCCCGCGGCGCGATGGACATGACCGTCGATTATCTCAGGCAACGCAAGCAGTTCGGCAAGCTGATCGGCGAATTCCAGGCGCTTCAGCACCGCGCCGCGCACCTCTATTCCGAAGTCGAGATCGCCCGCGCGGTGGTGATCAAGACGCAGCAGTTGCTTGATGAGGGCAGCGAAAAGGCCGATCTGATGTCCTCTGTGGCCAAGGCCAAGGTTGCGCGTGCGGCGGGCCTTTCGGTCAGGGAGGCGGTGCAGATGCACGGCGGCATCGGCATGACCGACGAATACGACGTCGGCCTCTATATGAAGCGCGACCGGGCCTTGCAGGAATTCATGGGCGATGCCTGGTATCATGCCGGGCGCGTGGCGGAACTGAGCGGGTACTGAGAGGGAAACAGACATGGACATTCAATCACTCTTCGGCCTCGATGGCCGGGTGGCGCTGGTCACCGGCGGATCGCGCGGGATCGGCAAGATGTTCGTCGAAGGCCTGCTCGCGGCTGGCTGCGCACGCGTCTATATCTCGGCGCGCAAGGCGGCGCAGATGGAAGAAACCATTGGCGAATTCGGCGCGGACCGGGTGATCGGCATCCAGGCCGATCTCAGCCAGATGGACGGAATGCAGCATCTCGCTGACGAGCTCGCCGCGCGCGAGGAAAAACTCGATATCCTCATCAACAATGCCGGGGCGGCCTGGGGGCAGGATTTTCTCGAATTCAGCGAGGCAGGCTGGCACCGCACGATGGACCTCAACGTCAAGACGCCGTTTTTCCTGACGCAGAAGCTGCACGGCCTGTTGGCTGCTGCGGCCAGTCCGGCGCGCCCCGCCAAGGTGATCCATGTCTCGTCGATCGACGGCCTCAGGATCAATCCGTGGGAAACCTATGCCTATCAAGCGTCAAAGGCGGCGGTGATCCAGCTGACCCGACGCATGGCGGCGCGGCTGATCACCGACAACATCGTGGTAACATCGATCGCTCCGGGGGCCTTCGCCAGCGAGATGAACCGCGCGGCCAAAGACGCGCCCGACGCATCGGCGGCGGGGATTCCGGCAAAGCGGATCGGCACCAAGGAGGATATGGCGGCCGCGGCGATCTATCTGTGTAGCCGTGCTGGCGATTATGTCGTTGGCGAAACGCTGGCGGTTGATGGCGGGATCGTCAACGCGCTGTTGCCAAGCCATTTTGCCAATCCGGCAGGCGAGTAGCTCATTGAATGCCTTGCAAGAATCTGGTTGAGGCGGAATCCTGCCGACGATTCGCGCAAGGGGAGGAGATGGCGCATATGCCATCATCGCCGACGAGCTTGAGGAGCTGCTGGAAGAGATCGACCGCAACAGCGCGACCTGAAGCGATGAAATCTCAGCTCATCAACTCGCGGACGAAGCCGATCAGCCCAGTCTGCCGCTGGCGCCGCATCCGTTCGGCCGCCAGGATTTCGCGCACCTTGCCAAAAGCTTCGTCGATATCGTCGTTGATGACGACGTAGTCGTAGCCGTCCCAATGGCTGATTTCCGAGCGCGCGCGCTCCATCCTGCTATCGATGACCGCCTCGCTGTCGCTGGCGCGGGCCATCAGCCGGTTGCGAAGTTCGTCGAGGCTGGGGGGCAGGATGAATACGCGCACCACGTCCTGCTGGTCCTTCTGGTAGAGCTGCTGCGTGCCCTGCCAGTCGATGTCGAACAGGAAATCCTGCCCTTCCTTGAGCCCGGCCCGAATCCGCCCTTTGGGCGTACCATAACGGTGCCCGAAAACGTGAGCCCATTCGTAGAAATCGTCTTCCGCGATCATGCGGTCGAATTCAACGTGGTCGACGAAATGATAGTGCACACCGTCCACCTCGCCTGGGCGCGGCGGGCGCGTGGTCACCGAAACCGACAGGCTGATCTCGTCATCGTCGGCCAGCAACATGCGCGAGATGGTGGTCTTGCCCGCGCCTGAGGGCGACGACAGGATGAACATCAGTCCGCGGCGCCGCAGATGGTCGGGCAAATGATCGTGGTGAGCCATGTGCGCTGTTGGCGCAAAGCAAGGGTGCGAATCAAGTGGTGATTCGAGCCCGGCCTACTTCTTGCGCCCGAAATCGACAGTCACCACGTTCGATCCGTCATCATCGGGCCGATCGGGGTCGTCACCCTCGCTGCCAGCCGAATCATTTTGGGCGTTTTCGTGCTCTTCATGCGCGATATCAGTCACCGCAGCCTGGAACTGCAGCCCGAAATCGACCGCCGGATCGACGAATGCAGTGATCGCAGCAAAAGGAATGGAGAGCTTGGTGGGGATCTGGTTGAAGCTCAGCCCCACCGAAAATCCCGTTTCATTCACTTCCAGGTCCCAGAACTTGTTTTGCAGAACGATCGTCATCTCGTCGGGGAAGCGCTCGCGCAGGCGGGTCGGGATCGAAACGCCTGGCGCACCGGTCTTGAAGGTGATGTAGAAATGATGGCTGCCCGGCAGATCGCCGCCCGTGCGTTCGATCTCGCCGAGCACGCGGCCAACCACCGCGCGCAGGGCCTCCTGCACGATTTCGTCATAGGGTATCAGGCTGTCGGGCGCATTCTCGCTCATGATGCAGCCTAGGTGGCGCTGGGCGCGGCGCTGGTCAAGCCGCAATCGCGCTTGACCGCAACCGATGGTGCATTGCAGCAATACTTGCACCGGCCACGCATCGGATTATAGCGCGCCCATGCGCAGCGCACGGATCGAGAGAAAGACCGCCGAAACGGCGATCGCGGTCGAGGTCAATCTCGATGGCACCGGAGCCTATGATGTCGCGACCGGAATCGGGTTTCTCGATCACATGGTCGAACAATTCGCCAAGCATTCGCTGATCGATGTCAGCCTGAAAGTGTCGGGCGATCTCCATGTCGATCAGCACCATACCACCGAAGATAGCGCGCTGGCGCTGGGGCAGGCGATCACGCAGGCACTTGGCGACAAGGCCGGGATCGGGCGTTACGGCAGCGCCTATTCGCCAATGGACGAAACACTGGCGCGGGTTGCGCTCGACATTTCGGGGCGGCCCTATCTGGTCTGGCGCGCGGGCTTCACGCAGGAAAAGCTGGGTGAATGGGATACCGAGCTGATCGAACACTGGTTCCATTCGGTGGCGCAGACAGCCGGGCTGACGCTGCATGTCGAGCTGTTGTACGGCAGCAACAACCACCACATCTGCGAAAGCATCTACAAGGGTTTTGCCCGCGCAATGCGGCTGGCGGTGGAGCTTGACCCGCGCAAGGGCGGGGCGATCCCCAGCACAAAAGGTCAATTGGGTGGCTGAACTACTTGCCCTTGTGGATTACGGCGCGGGCAATCTCCATTCGGTGCACAATGCGCTGAGGTTTGTCGGCGCAAAGGTGTGCGTTACCGCTGACCCCGAAGTCGTTCGCAAGGCCGGGCGGATCGTGCTGCCCGGCGTCGGTTCGTTCAAGGCCTGCGCCGAGGGGCTGCGCGGCGTGACTGGCATGGTCGAGGCACTGGAAGAGCGTGTGCTCCTGGCCGGCGTTCCGTTCCTGGGCATCTGCGTGGGCATGCAACTTCTGGCGACGCGCGGTCTGGAGCACGGAGTGACCGATGGGCTCGACTGGATTGCGGGCGAGGTCCACAGAATCGAGCCTGCCGACCCGTCGATCAAGGTGCCGCACATGGGCTGGAACGATGTCGCGCTGCTGCCGCATGCGCGCGGCCACCCGGTGATCGACGAGGGCGAGGCCTATTTCCTCCATTCCTATCACTTTGCCGTCAGCGATCCGCATGACGTCGCCGCCATGACCGACCATGGCCAGGGGCTGGTGGCCGCCGTTGCGCGCGGCAATATGCTGGGGGTCCAGTTCCACCCGGAAAAGAGCCAGGCATATGGGCTGGCCACGCTGGAAAGATTTCTGGAGTGGAAGCCATGATTGTGATCGCGGCACCGGCCCGCTCCCCCGCCCAGCCACCCGATAGCTTGACTGTCACCATATCGGGTGGCTGGGCGGGGGAGTGGGCTGGCACCGAGCGCGAGAAAAATTCATGATCGTCTTCCCCGCCATCGATCTCAAGGCCGGGCAGGTGGTGCGGCTGGCCGAAGGCGACATGGATCGCGCCACCGTCTATGGCGACAACCCGGCGGCGCAGGCCCTGATCTTCGCCGAAGCGGGTGCGCAGCACCTGCATGTGGTCGATCTCGATGGCAGTTTCGCCGGGCGCGCCGAGAACCGCGCGGCGGTGGAAGCCATCGTCGATGCGTTTCCCGGCTATGTCCAGCTGGGCGGCGGCATCCGCACGCGCGACGCGGTTGAAGGCTGGTTCGACCTTGGCGTGGCACGGGTGGTGATGGGTTCCGCGGCACTGAAAGACCCGGATTTCGTCAAGGACATGGCGCGCGAGTTCGAAGGCGGGATCGTGGTCGCGGTCGATGCCAGGGACGGCATGGTCGCCACCGAGGGATGGGCCGAACTGTCAGACGTGCCGGTGGTCGATCTTGCCCGGCGGTTCGAGGATGCGGGCGTCGCCGCGCTGCTGTTCACCGATATCGGTCGCGACGGTCTGCTGAAAGGCGCCAACATCGAGGCGACCGTCGATCTGGCACGCAGGGTCGATATCCCGGTGATCGCCAGCGGCGGGGTCAAGGGGCTGGACGACATCCACATCCTTTCGCTTCATGCGCATGAGGGGATCGAGGGAGTGATCACCGGGCGCGCGCTCTACGAGGGGCGGCTGGATCTAGCAGCAGCGATTGCGATGGGGGCGCGTTCCTGATGTCCAGCCTCAATTTCATCTCGGCATGGGGCGGCTCCGGCCCACTCCCCCGCCCAGCCACCCGATAGCTTGCGATGACAATATCGGGTGGCTGGGCGGGGGAGTCGGGCTGGCACCGTTCGCGGCCGGAAGGCCGGAAAAAATGACCGTCCGCATCCGCGTCATTCCCTGTCTCGACGTGGCCGATGGCCGTGTGGTCAAGGGCGTCAACTTCGTCGATCTCAAGGACGCGGGCGATCCCGTGGAGCAGGCGCAGGCCTATAGTGATGCGGGCGCGGACGAACTGTGTTTCCTCGACATTTCCGCCAGCCACGAAGGGCGCGGGACGCTGCTCGACATCGTCCGGCGCACGGCCAAGGTATGCTTCATGCCGCTGACCGTGGGCGGCGGCGTGCGAACGGTCGAAGATGCGCGTGCGCTGCTGCTTGCCGGGGCGGACAAGGTCGCGGTCAACAGCGCGGCAGTCGCCCGACCGGAGGTGGTGGCCGATATTGCCGCGAAATTCGGCAGCCAGTGCGTTGTCGCCAGCGTCGATGCGCGGCGCGCCGCGCCAGGCAAATGGGAAATCTTCACCCATGGTGGGCGCAATGCCACCGGGATCGATGCGATCGAACATGCCGTAAGGCTTGCTGAATTGGGCGCGGGCGAACTGCTCGTCACCAGCATGGACGGCGATGGCACGCAGGCGGGATACGATCTCGAATTGACGCGCACGATTGCGGATAGCGTTGGCGTTCCGGTGATCGCCAGCGGCGGGGTGGGCACGCTCGAACATCTGGTCGCAGGGGTGACCAAGGGCCATGCCAGCGCGGTGCTGGCGGCCTCGATCTTCCATTTCGGCACCTATTCGATTGCCGATGCGCACGCTGCGCTGAGGGCGGCCGGCCTCCCGGCCCGAGGGGTATGACGCTTGCCCGCGCGCGGAGATTGAGCCAAGGTTTGCGCATGGACACGCCCGAAAGCACTTTGGCCCGTCTCGAACAGACCATAGCCGCGCGGCGCAAGGCCTCGCCCGATTCAAGCTATGTCGCGCGTCTCAACGCCGCCGGGTTGCCCAAGATCGCGCAGAAGCTGGGCGAGGAGGCGACTGAGGCGGTGATCGCCGCGCTTTCGGGCAGCGCTGAGGACTTGGTGGGCGAAGCCGCCGATGTGCTGTTTCACTTGCTGGTGCTGCTCGGCGCGAAGGGCATCCCGCTCGCCGATGTCATGGCCGAACTTGACCGGCGCGAAGGCGTGTCGGGCCTAGAGGAGAAGGCGAGCAGGAGCGAATAGACATGCCCATCGACCCGACGCAGCCTTATGATGACAGCAACATCTTCGCGCGGATCATGCGCGGAGAAATTCCCTCGACCAAGGTCTATGAGGACGAATGGGCCTTCGCCTTCGAGGATATCAACCCGCAGGCAGCGGTCCACACGCTGGTGGTGCCCAAGGGCAGCTATGTCAGCTGGGACGATTTTTCAGCGCGGGCACCGGACGAGGAAATCGCCGGTTTCGTGCGCGCGGTGGGCGCGGTGGCGCGCGCCAAGGGCCTGGTCGAACCGGGTTACCGCCTGCTCGCCAATGTCGGCGCGCATGGCGGACAGGAAGTGGCGCATCTGCACGTCCATATCTTCGGCGGGCAGCCGCTGGGGCCGATGATCGCGCGCCGCTGAGCGGAAGAAATTCCACGCATTTCGTCGACAGTGGGATTCGGCCTGTCTTTGCCCGCTTCCCAGCGAATCCATGCTGCGCTAGGGGCGTGAACCATGAATATGCCCAATTCGCCCGGCGGCGTCATTGACGGTCCGCGCCATCTTTATGCGGTGCGGGTCTATTACGAGGATACCGATCTTTCGGGCGTCACCTATCACGCCAATTACCTGCGCTGGTTCGAACGCGCGCGCAGCGACTTGTTGCGCCTGCTCGATATCGATCAGCGAGCCGCGTTCGAAGCGGGTGAGGGTGCCTGGGCGGTGGCCGATATCAGCCTGCGCTATCTTCGCCCGGCCAAGCTTGACGACGACGTGCTGATCGAGACGCGCTGCACCGATCTGCGCGCCGCCAGCAGCGTGATGCTCCAGCGCGCATTCAGGGGCCCAAGCGAAGGTGGCGAGTTGTTAAGCGAAGCGACATTGAGGGTCGGCTTTATTGCGCCCGATGGCCGTCCGCGCCGCATGCCCGAAGCTTGGCGAACTGCATTCAGAACCTTCATGGAAAGCAAAACTGCATGATTACTTCGCTCTCGCTCCTTTCCGCCGCACCGGCGCGGCTCGATCCGCTCCAGCTGTTCATGCAAGCCGACGTGGTGGTCCAGGCGGTGATGACCGGGCTGATCCTGGCCAGCATCTGGGTGTGGATGATCGTCGTATCGTTCTCGCTGAGGATTGGACGGCTGGAAAGCGCGGAGCGGCAGTTCGAGGACGATTTCTGGCAGGCGGAGGATTTCGACAGCCTGACCGGCGGGCGCGGCCGCAAAGCCATTCCCGCATCGCGCGTGGCACAGGCCGGGCTCGAGGAATGGAAACGCTCGACCGGTCGCCGGCCGGTCGATCGCGACGGCGCGCGCCAGCGGATCGCGGGGGCGATGGAAAGCCGCGTGGCGCTCGAGGCGGACGAGCTTGCCGAAAGGCTCAACTTTCTCGCTACCACCGGCTCGGTCGCGCCCTTTGTCGGGCTGTTCGGCACGGTTTGGGGGATCATGAACAGCTTCTTCCAGATCGGCACGCAGGAAAGCTCGTCGCTGGCAGTGGTCGCGCCGGGCATTTCCGAGGCGTTGTTCGCCACTGCCATCGGCCTGTTCGCCGCCATTCCTGCCGTTATCGCCTACAACCGCTTCAGCCACCGTGTGAACCGTTTTGAGGCGCGTTTGCAGCGCTTTGCCGACCGTTTCCACGCCGCGCTCAGCCGCGAGCTGGAGAAGCTGTGATGTGGATTATTGATTCGTCATTGCGAGCGCGGCGAAGCAATCCATGGACGGCCCCTGGATTGCCGTGCAGCCTTTCGGCTGCTCGCAATGACGAGAGAATTGAGGAAGCCGGCCAATGGCGATGAACCTGGCATCGTCGGGCAGATCCGGCCGCCGGTCCCGCCGTGCACCTATGGCCGAGATCAACGTCACCCCGTTCGTCGATGTGATGCTGGTGCTGCTGATCATTTTCATGGTCACTGCGCCGCTGCTGACCTCGGGCGTGCCGGTCGAACTGCCTGAAAGCCGGGCCAATCCAATCGACCAGACGCCCGACCAGGTGACGATTTCGATCGATGTGGGCGGCACGATCTATATCGACGATGTGCGCATCGCCGCAGGCGGGTTGCCCGATGCGCTGGCGCGGATCGACCAGGGCGGCGGTGCCAGCGGCCCGGTGATCGTGCTGCGCGCCGACAAGGCGCTCGATTACGGGCGGGTCATGGCGGTGATGGGCGAGCTCAACCGTTCAGGATTCAATTCGATTTCGCTGGTCACCAGCGGTTCAGTTACCCCCCCATAGGCTCGGTGCGATGTATCGTTACCGCAACCTTCCATACGAGGAACGGATCGGGCTGCTGGTCGCGCTGATCCTGCACCTGCTGGTGGTCGCGGCATTCGTGCTGCAACCCGTGCGGCGCGAAGTGCTCGACATCCCCGATCGCATGACGGTGAGCCTGGCCGAGGACGTGGGCCTGAGCTCGGCCGCGCCCGATCCTGTCGCCGAAAGCCGTGCCGCGCTCGCCCCCGAACTGGGCGAGCAAGCGCCTGCCGCCGCTGCCGAACCGCTGGCGCCCAAACCGCAGGCCGCGCCCAGCCGCAACAATCAGGCGATCACCGCGCCGCGCCGCGAAAACCGGCCTCAGGAAACCACGCCGCAACCGGCGCGCGCCGCGCAGATCGGCGAGAATTTCCTCGAAGGTGCAGGATCGAGCCGCCAGAGCGACGACCGGCGCATTCCGGCTTCCGAAATCGGGGCAAGCGCGCGGGCGAGCCTGGTGCAGAGCATTTCGCGCCAGATCAAACCGCACTGGAATGCACCCTCCGGCGTCGATGCCGAATTGCTGGTGACCGAACTTGCCTTCGAACTCAACGAGGACGGCACGCTGCGTGGGCGCCCGCGTGTCCTGCGCCAGTCGGGAATTACCGAATCCAATCGCCCGCAGGCCGCGCTCCATGCCGAGCGCGCGATCCGCGCGGTGCAGCTTGCAGCCCCCTTCGACCTGCCCGCCGAATACTATAACGCCTGGAAGTCGATCCGTGGCGCCCGATTCGATAGGAATTTGTCCCAATGAAGAGAATGATCCTTGCGCTCGTCTTCGTGGCCGTGCCGCTCGCCGCGCAGAACCAGGATCTGGGCGCTCCGGTGGCTGAGGGCGGTACGCTCGAGCGGACGACGACACAGGCTTCTCAGGCGGAGGACGAAGGCGGGCTGAGCTTCACCGTCACCGATGAAAGCGAATGGGCTGACCTTGGCGTGGCCATCCCCGCATTTGCCACCGATCGCGATATCTCGACCCCCGCCAACTCCAATGGCACTGCCGCACTGGGGCGCGAAGTGGCGCGGGTGATCACTTCCAACCTGCGCAACAACGGCCTGTTCAAGCCGGTGGGGCCGGATGCCCTCCCGCAACCGTCATTCGCCCAGATCACCGCGCCCAATTGGGGCACCTGGAGCGGGCGCGGGGCGGAGATGCTGGTGCATGGCTATGTCAGTGCGCGCGGCGACGGGCGATTGCTGTTCGGCTGCTACCTCTATGATGTCGCGCTGCAGGACGAACTGGTGCGCGAAGGCTGGGTGGTGCCCCCTGCCGACTGGCGCCGCGCGGCGCACAAGTGTTCGGACCTCATCTATTCGCGGCTGACCGGCGAAAGCCCGTTCTTCGACAGTCGCATCGCCTATATCGCCGAAACCGGCCCCAAGGATCGCCGGGTCAAGCGGCTGGCAATCATGGATTCGGACGGTGCCAACCACCGGTTCCTGACGCTCGGCAGCGCCACCGCCCTGACCCCGCGCTATTCGCCCGATTACAAGCGGCTGCTCTATTTGTCCTATGTTGACGGCAACCCGCGCATCTATGTCTATGACATCGGCACCGGCAAGCAGACGCTGGTGACGCAGAGCACCAATCCCACCATTGCCCCGCGCTGGAGCCCCGACGGGCGATATATCCTCTATTCGATGGCGGTGGCTGGAAATACCGACATCTACCGTGTGCCCGCGAGCGGCGGGCAGAGCGTGCGTCTGACCGACACTCCGGGGATCGACATCGGCGGGTCCTATTCGCCCGATGGCAGCCAGATCGTGTTCGAGAGCGACAGGTCGGGTAGCCAGCAATGCTATGTCATGAACGCCGACGGTTCGAACCAGCGTCGCCTGTCGTTCTTCGGCGGACGCTGCGCCACGCCGGAATGGAGCCCGCGCGGTGACCAGATCGCGTTCACCCGCATCGCTGGCGACTTCAATATTGCGGTGATGACGCCGCAGGGGCGTAACCTTCGGGTGCTGACCGGCGGATGGCAGGATGAGGCACCCACTTGGGCGCCCAACGGAAGGATAATCCAGTTCTTCCGGACCGAAAGGAACACGGGCAGGTCGGCGCTGTGGCAGGTCGATCTTACCGGTCGCAACGAAAGGCGTTTGCCGACGCCGGTCGATGCCTCGGACCCTGCATGGGGCCCGATACTTCCTTGAAGAAATTTGTTAAGCTGATCGGGTGAATATAGACTGGAAACGCCCGGTCCCAGGAAAGGAAAATGAGATGAACAGCAATTTCAAACTCGCGCTGCTACTGGCCGGAACCGCCGCGCTTGGCGCCTGCTCCAAGAAGGCCCCCGAGCAGCTGCCTCCACCGCCTGCCGAAGTTGCGCCCACACCTGCGCCCACGCCGACCACGCCCAGCGGACCTGCGGTGGGTTCGCAGGCGCATTTCGAAAATGCGGTCAATGGCCTGAACGTGATCTATTTCGACACCGACCGCTTCAATATCGACAACACGGATGCCGCCGCATTGCAGACGCAGGCACAGTACCTCGCGCGCTATCCGCAGATCGCGATTACGGTCGAGGGCCATGCGGACGAACGCGGTACCCGTGAATACAACCTCGCGCTGGGTGAGCGGCGCGCCAATGCTGCCAAGAACTACCTCGTCAGTCTGGGTGTCGCCGCCGGACGGGTCAACACCGTCAGCTATGGCAAGGAACGCCCGGTTGCGCTTGGTTCGGACGAGGCCTCATGGTCGCAGAACCGCCGCGCCGTCAGCGTGGTGGTGAATTAACCCGCGAAGAGTGGGACTTGCAGCGGGCCGGGCATCGATTGCCCGGCCTGAATGCCCGGGCCGATGCCACTGGTGCCACCGCGCAGGTGCTGCGCCGGAGTATTGACGAGCACCATTGCTGCCATGGCGAGGGTGGCGAAGGCGCTGGAAATGGCAAGTTGCCTGCTCATCGTGTCGTCCAAGTTTCGCCTGTAATCTCAATGCGTTAACGCATCATAGCGCCGCAGCATCATGTTTCGTGGCGTATCCCATTGCGTAATAGCCACCTTTCCCTCGGCCTCAACCTCCCTTAGACTAGACGTTATGCGAACCAGACGAACGACTTCGGACCTCATAATATGACCGGCACCCGCCGTTCGCTCGATTGGGGCTTTCCGCGATGGCGCGGCTATGGTTCGTCGCGTGAGACGACCACGGTCAGACTGTGCGACCGGCACGGCTGCGAGGAGCCGGGCAATTGCCCCGCACCCAAGGCGCCCAACACTCGCGACCGGTGGTATTTCTGCAAGGCGCATGCCGCCGAATACAACGCCGGGTGGGACTATTTCGAAGGGCTGG
>PNJY01000039.1 GCA_013822125.1 Erythrobacter sp.
GCAGGAAGAAAGCCATTGCCGCCTGCGGATTGACCTGCCCGGGATACTGCACAAGCAGCGCGATGATCGGCACCGCCAGTTCCAGCATCAGGCTGCCGCCCAGCACCGCGAACAGCGGCGTCAGCGCCAGCATGACCAGCCCCTTGAGCCACCCGGCGAAAAGGCCGCGCGTGCCGTCGAACAGCGCCATCACCACGAAAATCGGACCCAGGGCCACCAGCAGCGCCAGGGCGATACGGGCAGTCACCAGGATTCCCACAGTGCCCAGCAGCAGCAGGATTGCGCCCAGCCACATCAGGCCGGGCGGCGAGAAGGCTTCGAAATTCTCCTGACCTGCGCTTGCCTGCTGCACCGCCTCGAACACCACGTCGAGCTTGCCGGCGAAGGCCAGCGTTGCCGAACCGTCGCTGCGGGTAAGCAGCGTGGCGAGATAGTCGGGCGTGGCGATGAACAGGTTCCACACGACGCTGCGGAAGGCGATCCAGCTGGTAGCAAATGCCAGAATGACCCCGATCGTGACCATGCGCGGGACCAGTGCGCGCAGGCTCAGGTTCGACCGGCCCAGCATCAGGCTCACGCCGAAGAAGGCGACATAGAGCGTAAGCAGGATAGTGAGCACCAGTTCAAGCGCGCCGCCCGGCGCGAACAGGCTACCGAATGCCGCAGCGGTCATCTGCGTCGACGCACAATCGACAGCTGTCAGCGCCGCACCGACGCCGGTGCCGATTTGCTCGAGCGCAGCGTCGCAGACCGCGCTCATTCGGCGGCCTGCCGGGCGGAAACGGGAATATCGCTCCCGTCGTCATCGTTGGAAATGCCGGGCCAGGCGCGGCCGGTAAGCGCCGGATACCAGTCACCCGGATTGTCGCCTAGCGCCTCGCGCAACAGGTCGAGCCGCCGCACCGAGCTTTCCCGGCCGGAAAGTATGGTCAGCACATCGGGCGCGCCCGACAGGTCGAGCCGCACGACCACACTGGCATCGCTCTGGCGGACGAGGAAGCAGCGGCTGTGTGCCGGCAGGCTGCGGATCAGTGCCAGTTCGTGGCTGGTAAGGCCAAACCCGTCGCAATAATCTTCTGCCCGTGCGCGCGAATTGGGCATGAAGATCATCGTCGCGGTCTGCTCAACCAGCGCGGTGGCAATGCGGCTTTCGAGCGCATCGCGAGCGCTCTGCGTGGCGAAGCCAACCAGCGCGTTGCGCTTGCGCAGCGTCTTGAGCCAGTCGCGGATGCGCGCAGCGAAAACCTCGTCGTCGAGCGCCTTCCACCCCTCGTCGATCAGGATCATGGCCGGACTGCCGTCGAGCCGTTCGTCGATCCGGTGGAACAGATACATCATCACCGGCGTGCGCAGGCGCGGATTATCGAGCAGCGCGGTCATGTCGAAGCCGAGCACGCGGTTCGAAAGGTCGAGCCGGTCCTGCGGGTTGTCGAACAGCCAGCCGTGCTCGCCATCTGCGATCCAGGCGCTGAGCCGATCGGCGAGATCGCCCGCCTGCGGGCGGCGGGTGCCCGCGAGCAGTTCCTTGAAGTGCCTGAGGCGGCGCAGCGAACCGTCATTGGCATAGGCGGCATCGACCGCGCCCGCGATCAGCGCCAGTTCTTCGGGCCCCTCGGCCTTGAGCAGCACCGCCAGCCAGTCGCGCAGGAAAGCACGATTGACGGCCGTGTCGGGCATGGCCAGCGGGTTGAAGCCGGTGGGCTGGCCGGCAACGATCCGGTCATATCGCCCGCCGATGGCGCGCACGAACAGCTCAGCCCCGCGATCCTTGTCGAACAGGATGGTGCGAGGTGCGAACTTCTGCGCCTGCGCTGCCAGGAAGTTCATCACCACGGTCTTGCCCGAGCCCGAGGGGCCGATGATCGAAAAATTGCCCAGGTCGCCGTGATGGAAGTTGAAGAAGAACGGCGTCGCGCTTGTAGTCTCCAGCAGCGTCACCGCATCGCCCCAGTGGTTGCCCGATGCCTGTCCCAGCGCGAACCCGTGCAGGCTGCCGAAGCCGGCCATGTTGGCCGAGGAAATCAGCGCGCGGCGCACCACATACTGCTCGTTGCCGGGGAACTGCGCCCAGAACGCGGGCTCGAGATTGGTATCCTCACGCACCGCGATCGCACCGATATCGGCCAGCGCGGCGGAACATGCGGCTGTCGCCTCGTCCAGACGCGCCAGATTGCGCTCGCGCACCAACACGGTGAGGTGGTGATCGCCGAATCCTACGGCGCCCGTGCCCAGCGCATCGCGCGCGGCAAACATGTCGGCGCGTTCGGCCGCGGCCTCCTCATCGACCGAGCGCAACCGCCGCAGCGCCAGATCGATCCGTTCCTTGGCCGTCGTCCGTTCCGACGGCGCGTAACTTTCGGTAACGACCATCTCGAACGGCAGCCGCAGCAAGGCGTCGAGCATGCCGGGGGTCGTTGCCTCTGGGTAATCCTTGAGCCCCAGGATGGCGGCGAATTCGGGCTCGCCCGAACCGCGCAATTCCATCGCGTCAAGCCCGAAACTCGCCCGCCGATAGGGCAGCATGTGGCCAATGTGCGTATCTTCGGCGGGGCGGCGGACTGGCCGCATCTCGCCGTTGTATAGAGCGGACAGCAGCTCGAGCATTTCTGAATTTGTGCCGCCCGCAGGCGTCTCGTAATCGCCGAGCACCTGCGCCCCATAGGCCGAAAGCGATGCCACCAGCGATGTCACCGCCGATTTGAGCGTGCGCAGGTCCCGTGGATCGGCTTCGACTTCGCCCCGGTTCCGGCGGCTGAACAGACGCCCCATCCGTTCGGCGAGGCCCGCCCGCCCACGCGCAGGGCGGCGGATCAGCGTGATGAACTGATCGTTGACGAACAGCGATCCGCCCGCCAGCCGCTCCTTCCAACGCGCATCGATATGACGCGAGAGCGGATCGGGAAACTCGCCGCCAAGCTCCACCTCCACGCGGCGGCGGATGACATGATGATAGAGCACGAAGCGCGAATCGAGCACCGAACGCAGCATCACCTCGCGCGTTTCGGCATGGGCGTTGAGTGCGTCCGAATCTTCGGTCTCGAACAGCAGGCCAGGCACCTGGATCGCCGCCATGACCGAACCGTCGCGCAGCAGCACCGTGCCATCGTCGATAAGCCGTGCGTAAGGCAGGCGATCGCCCGCTCGCGCCTCCTTGGCACTCCACGATGCTGCGCCGATCCATTTGCTCATATCCCGGCCCTCCTAGGCCGTTCCAACTTCGTCAGGGCGTGTAGCTGTTGCAGCCCCAGCGTTTGTAATTCTTGACCCGCGGGCACATTGAGACGCTAGTGATCCACAGATCGAATGCGCGCGGTTCGCGCAGGCAAACGAAATAGCCGACCACATGCATCGCCAGCGGCACAGGAATGATCCAGAAGCTCTTGAGGATCAGGAAGGCGATTGTGGTGACCATCAGGTTGATGATGAAGAAGTTCATCGTCACGCCCGCAAACATCTGCGGGCGGGTCAGCGCCCGATGCAGCGGATGGCGGGCGAGGTCGCTCATCTCGCGCTACCCCGCCGCCGCCTGGATTCCGGCGACAATGGTGGTGGCGCCGAAAAGGATGAACACGCCGATGATCACCGTCGCGCCAAACCGCCAGTTCATCCGCCCGGTGAGCATCATGAAGCCGACTGCGGCAACCGCCATCACCGCCACGGTGGTGGCGATCGTGCCCATCAGCGTGCCCTGAAGCCAAGCCAGCGCGGCGACGATCGGGCCTGAGCCTTGCGGATCGGCCGCTTGCGCATAGGCTGCGCCCGGCATGACCAGGAATGTCAGCGCTGCCGCGAGTCTTACAGGCAGGCGAAATGGGAATTGCATCGCGTTCTTGTCCTTCATTCCTGAGCTTGCAACCGGGCGGAGAGGCGCCCCATGATCGCGGCGACATATTGCCTTGTCTCGCGGATCGACGGAACGCCGCCGGCCCGTTCTACCCTGCCCGGTCCCGCGTTATAGGCGGCCAGTGCCTTTTCCAGATCGCCGCCAAATCTGTCGAGCTGTTCGCGCAGATACCGGGCACCACCCTCCAGATTGGCGTTGGGATCGGCCGGATCGACACCAAGGTAATGCGCAGTCCCCGGCATCAGCTGCGCCAGTCCGCGAGCGCCCTTGGGCGAAACCGCACCAGCCTGCCAGCGGCTTTCCTGCCATACCAGCGCCTCGATCAGCGTGGGGCTGAGATTATAGCGCGCGGAAAGTTCGGCCACCTTGGCCGCATATTGCGGCGGAACCCCGATCGGCACGCTTTCGACCGAGACCGGCGCACCTCCGCCGCCGGGCGTCGGCGCGATCGCCTGCGGTCCGGCGATCCAGCGCGCGCCCTCGGCACCGATTTCGAGCACGTCGGCCTGTACCTGTGCGGCACAGCAGGCCAGCATTCCGCCAAGCCAGACAAATCTGAGACGCGCAAGAATCACCTTAACCCTCCGTCCGCTCCCCATGCTTACAGTAAATGACAGGGAAGTGACAAAGGAAGCCGGATTCTGGCCGTGCGGAAAAGCCGACCGACGCTATACCAGGCCCGTCAACGGGCGGCACGCCGGGCGGCAACGGAAGCGACGTCAACGATTCAGCGCATTGTCATGCGCGCCGCGCTGAACTCCCCGCGATCGAGCAACTTCATCGCCCGCCGCGCAAGAATGCGCGAATCGACCCAGGCACCCTCAGCAGTTTCGAGATCATAGCGCTCGCGGCTGTCGATCGCAGCCTGGAAGTATTGCCGTGCACGAACCTCATCGCCCTGCCGGGCATACGCAATCCCCAGATTGATCAGCCGAGCCGGATCGTCGGTGTCGAGCTCGGCATTGGCTTCAATCTGTTCGATCGCCCGTTGATCCTGACCCTGCGCCAGCGATCGATAAGCGACATCCACATCCTGCGCGGCAGGTTGGAACAGCAAGGCCAAAGCACCCGAAAGCTCAAACAGCATGGCAACTCTCCCACTATTTCATCAGCATGGTGCGCGCATACGGGCGAGGCTGCAACAAAATTGAAACATTGTCATTGTTCTGTAATGTTAAAACAATAATAATTTGTTTTTACACACTTTTTCTGTGATTTTGTGCAGGGGTTACGCCCGCCGAAATTGTCATGTTCGTCGTATCAAAGTCATATTTTGACTTACTTCACGATCCTGACCTCAAATCGTAATTCTGCAAAAAAAGAGTCATGCAGCCAGCCTAGCGAGCCATGGCGCGCACCAAGCGCCCGATCATCCGATTCTCAACCCAATCAGGGGGACCGCTCGCTGTGAAAAACTTCCATCGTAATCTCGTGCTCGGTTGCAGTCTTGTCGCGCTTGCCGGCTGCGGCGCAGACGAAATCGTCTCGCCCGGCACATCGGGCGACATCATCATCAACAACCCTGCGCCAACGCCGACCCCTACCCCCACGCCCACGCCGACACCCACGGTGACTCCGGCAACGGGATGCCCGACCATCGCAGCAACCGGCGGACTCACAGATGCTGGCACAATCACCGGGCCGCAAGGCACATGGCGCGTCTGCGAGCTTCCCGCGCTGATCGATGTCGATACATCGCTGCCGCGCGTAGCCGGTCTGCTCTATTCGCTGCCGGGCCAGGTCGATGTCGGCAATGACCGCGGGCCGACCAGCACCGGCACCGACGTGACACTGACCATTGCCCCTGGCGTGATCGTCTATGGCGGCACGGGCCGCTCGTTCCTGGTCGTCAATCGCGGCAATTCGATCGAAGCCTCGGGCACGGAAAGCCAGCCGATCGTCTTCACCAGCCGCGACAATGTGCTGGGCCTCGCCACCGATGCCTCGATTTCGCAATGGGGCGGCGTGGTTCTGCTTGGCCGCGCGCCGGTTTCCGACTGCCGTTCGGGCATCTACAACAACAACGGTCAGAAGAGCGACGGGTCCGGCCCGTTCGTCCAGGCAGAATGCGAACAGGAACTTGAGGGCACCAACCTCACCACTTTGTTCGGCGGCACCAATTCGGCCGACAATTCGGGCTCGCTCGAATTCGTGCAGATCCGCTATTCGGGCTTTTCCATCGCACCGGGCAGCGAGCTTCAGTCGCTCACCACCGGCGGCATCGGATCGGGCACCAAGCTGAACAACATCATGTCGTTCAACAGCTCGGACGACGGGATGGAGTTCTTCGGCGGTTCGGTGAACATGAAAAATGTTGCCATCGTGGGCGCAGACGACGATTCGATCGACGTTGACTCGGGCGCCCAGGCCAACATGCAGTTCGTCGTTGCCGCCCAGCGCAGCGGCGGCGGGGACAATATCATAGAGCTTGATTCGCCCGACGGCGACTTTGCGAATAACGCGCTTCCACAAACTGTATTGCAGGTCGCAAACTTCACCTTCCTCGAACGCTCGACCGCCAATTCGCAGGCGCTGCGTTATCGCGGCGGGGCCAAGGCGGTGCTGGCCAACGGCGTGATCGACACCAACAATGAAACCGGTGCGCGCATCGACGAAGCGCCAACGCTGGCAGCCGGTCCGGTGTTCCAGTCAGTGGTGGGCGATTTCGATCCGGCAACGCCCTTCGTTGGCAGTTCGGGCGTTACCAATGCGCAGGTCCAGGCAGCCTGGGACGCAGGCAGCAACAACAATGCCTCGATCGTCATCACGCTGACCATGGGCATCGCCAACGGTACCAACGAAACCGCTGTTGCGGCCTTCGACGTGACCAGCCTTTCGAGCTTCTTCGTTAGCGCCGGCTACATCGGAGCGGTGCAGAACGAGGCCGATACACGCTTCCGCAATTGGACCTGCAATTCGGCGACGCTCAACTTCAACAGCCCCATCGGTGCCTGCACCTCGCTGCCGATCTTCTGATCGCGCCTTTCTTCAGCCAGGGGAGGCGCCGCGCTACCGTGGCGTCTCCCCTTCAATATCGGGCGGCCGGACATCGGCCACTCGTTTGAATTTTGACCATTGAGGGGGTCCACCATCATGTCGAATGGCAAGCGCCTGGCAGGCCTGCTGCTCATAACAACTTCGCTCGTCCTCCCGGCCCAGGCATTCGCACAGGATGCGGATGGTGCGACGGATGAACATGTGCAGGACGGTCTTGCCCCCGGCAATGGTTCACCACAGGACGCTGAACCCCAAGAGCCCGAAGTCTCGATCCCGGGCGGCGGCATCATTGTCACCGGGCGGCGCAACCGCAACCCCGAGCGCTCCTCCACGCAGGTGCTCAGCGTACTCTCGTCCGAAGATATCGCTCGCACGGGCGAAGGCGACATCGCCGGGGCGCTGGGCCGTGTAACCGGGCTTTCGCTGGTGGGCGATGGCCGCGTGTTCGTGCGCGGGCTGGGCGACCGCTATTCGCTGGCGCTGCTCAACGGTCTGCCTCTGCCCAGCCCTGAACCGCTGAGCCGGGTCGTCCCGCTCGACATTTTTCCGACCAGCGTCATCGCCTCGTCGCTGGTGCAGAAGACCTATTCCGCCAACTATCCTGGCGAGTTCGGTGGCGGGGTGATCAACCTCACCACCCGCGCGGTGCCCGAGGAAAGCTTCCTCAAGCTGAGCGTGAGCACCGGCGGCGATACCGAAACCACCTTCCAGAACGGGTTGACCTATTTCGGATCGGACTGGGACTGGTTCGGCTTCGACAACGGCAACCGCGATGTCCCCTCGAACCTCGCAGCCTTCTTCGCCAGCGGCGAGCGGATCGAGGATACGCCAGTTTCGGTGCAGGAAGGGATTGCGGGCCAGCTGTTCCCCACCAACCTGGTGACCTTGCAGAAGATCAGCGATCTGCCCGCCAATTTCTCCGCCTCGATCACCGGGGGCACGTCGGTGGAAATTGGCGACGGCACCGTGCTGGGCGTAATCGCCACTGCCAGCCTCAAGAACGAGTGGCGCAATCGCAATGTCCGCCAGCAGGCGGCCAATACAGACCTTTCGGTCATCACCGATGATTTCACCAACTTCATCACCGACAACAACGTTCTGCTGAACGGCCTGTTGGGATTTGGTCTCGATTTTGGCGAGCATACGATCCGCTGGACCAATCTCTATATCCGCGACACGCTCAAGACAGCGCGTCTGGAACAGGGGACCAGATTCGAACTGGGTGAAACCGGTTTCGACTTCGCCAACCAGAATACCGCCTGGTTCGAACGCCAACTGATCGACAGCCAACTGGTAGCCGAGTTCAAGTTCGACGGGCTTTCACTCGACCTGCGCGGAGGATTTGCCCGCACCGATCGCGAGGCGCCATTCAACACCACCTTCTCCTATACGCGGACCAATTTCACCGGCGATCCGCTGGGTCAGTTCTTCGTGGCATACCTCAACCGCCAGTCTGACACCGGTCTGACCACGGTCAGCTTCGACGATCTGCAGGAGGACCTGTGGTTCGGCAGCGCCGACCTTACCTATGAAGTCGCCAGCAATCTCGAAACCACGGTCGGCTATGCCTACAGCGATACCAGCCGCTATTCGGTGCGCCGCGAATTCTCGCCCCGCGCCGAAGGCGATATTCTCGATGACAGCCTGATCCCGATCATTGGGCTGCGCAAGCCGGGCGACATCATCAACGGAGCGAGCCTCGCGGGATTCAACATCCGCCTCGACGAATCGAGCCAGTTTCCTGCGTTCAACGCAGGGCTGGAGATCCACGCCGGTTACGGGCTGGTGCGCTGGCTCCCGATCGATACCTTAACGCTCGAAGCCGGCGTGCGCTACGAAGATGCGACGCAAACGGTCGAACTGGACCAGACGATCTTCAACACCCCCATCGTCGGGGCCACCCCTACCAACAATATCGAAGACTATTTCCTGCCCTCGGGCACGGTGACCTGGGAAGCGACCGACAACCTCCAACTGCGGATTTCGGCGTCCAAGACCATTGCCCGCCCGCAGTTCCGCGAATTGGTCGAGCAGCTCTATTTCGATCCGGAATCGAACCGCCAGTTTCGCGGCAATCCGTTTCTGGTCGACAGCAAGCTGACCAATCTGGAAGCGCGCGGGGAATATTACCTCGGCGGAAGCGACCGCCTCACCCTGGCCGGTTTCTGGAAGAAGATCGACAATCCGATCGAAGCCTTCCTCACCTCCTCAGGCGGTGGGCGGTTGCTGACCAGTTTCGCAAATGCTCCCGAGGCCACGCTTTATGGTGCCGAGCTCGAATTCCAGCGCGGTTTCGATCTTTCCGACTGGGGCGGTTTCTTCGCGACCAAGCAATTGCTGGCGATCGCCAATTACACCTTCACCAATTCGGACATCGCGGTGAAGGACGGCGATGTCACCTTCATTCCGCCCGCCGGTGCCTCCTCAGCGCAGCTGCTGTTCACCGATGGCGATGCGCTGACCGGCCAGTCCGACCATATCGCCAATTTCCAGCTGGGCCTGGAAGATACCGAAAAGACGCAGCAGTTCACCTTCCTGTTCAACTATGCCAGCAAGCGGGTGACGAGCCGCGGCTTCCAGCGCCCCGATGTGATCGAGAATCCCGGCCTGACGGTAGATTTCGTGGCTCGCAGCGAACTGGGCCTGTTCGGAAGACCGTTCGAGCTCGAATTGGAAGTGCGTAACATCTTCGGCCGCGACAATTTCGAATTCCAGGCGAACGATACCAACCGGATCGAAGTCAACACCTTCGACGTCGGCACCTCGTTCTCGCTGGGCATTTCGACCGAGTTCTGAACCAACCGGATCGAAGTCAACACCTTCGACGTCGGCACCTCGTTCTCGCTGGGCATTTCGACCGAGTTCTGATCGCCGGAACCGGCAACGGTGGCCGCATACTCAAGCGGCCACCACGGTCAATGGCTGTCGAAGACATAGCCCAACGAACGCACCGTGCGCAGCGGGTTGCCGCCGCCCGCCGCACGGATCGCCCGGCGCAGGCGGCCGACCCAGACATCGACCGTGCGTTCGTCGATTGCCGGCTCGCGCTTGCCCAGCGCGTTGATCAGGTCTTGGCGTGACAGCACGCGATCGGGATTCTCGGCAAAATAGCGCAACAACCGGAACTCGTTCGGCCCGAGCCGGATCGGCTTGCCGCCCCATCGCGCCTGCAGCGCAATCATGTCGATGGTCAGACTGCCCAGCTCGATCATGTGCGCCGCGTGGACGTCTGGCCCATCCGACAGCACCGCCAGCACCCGGTCGAGGATGCGGGTGCGGTCGAGCTTGCCGACGACGTAATCGTCGGCCCCGGCGCGCAAGGCGCGGCGGCGATCGTCCTCGTCATCGCTTTCAAGCACCATGGTGATATGCGCTTGTGCAGTGCGCGGATCGGCGCGCAGCCTGCGGCACATCTCGAGCCCCGCTAGGTCATCCATCACCCAGTCGACGAACGCCCAGATCGGCCCTTCGATCAGGCGGCGCGGCCCTTCGGGCCCGATGCGTTCGAACGCGAAACGATAGGCGCCGTGGATGAAATCCTCGCTCGCCCCGTCGATTTGCTGCGTGAAGAATATGTTGATTACGGTCACGTCGGAAGGCCCCTGCAACACCGGCAGTTTGGCGCGGGGATGTGACGCGATTGTGACTAGCCGGGGTCAAACCGCCCATGGATGAAACAATGCGCCCCAGCAAATTGCGCTGGCGCGCTAATCGGTTATGATCGGCGGCTGAGGGACCGGGATTTCAGACAGGAGCCGGGCAATGGATCAGATCGACGCGGGGGCGCTGGTTGGCTGGAAGGCCAACAATCTGGGCAGCCGTATTGTCCTCAATCTCCAAACGATGCACCGCGCCGAAGGCGAGGACAAGGAAATGCGTGAACGCGCGATCATGATGGACGGCAACCAGGCAGTGCTGCTGGCCAATTATCTTTACGAAATCACCGGGCAATCGCGGCCGCGCAGGCGGTCCTTGCTCGAATCGATCTTCGGCACCTGATCACGGCGCATTGGCCGGATCGGAAAGGATTTCGAGCAAGGTCCCGTCAAACCGTACCGCCTTGTTGGCGTTGACCAGATGCAGTCGCCAATGCCTTGCCGCTTCATCGGCCCTGCTTGCCGCGATCAGATCGACCAGCCTTCGCATGCTTAGGACTGCCTTGCGTCCGTCCGAGTCCTGCACCTGCGAATGGCGTTCAATCAGCCGCAATTGCACCTGCTCCATCAGATCCTGCAACATCTGGATCAGGATGTGGAGCGTTTCATTCCCGCCGACTTCGACCAGCACCCGGTGAAACTGCGCCAGGCCGATGACGAAAGCGCGTCCACCCCCTGCCCGCTCGAGCGCGTCAAGCCGGTCCGTCTCGCCGCGCAACCGGGCAACCTGAGCCTTGGTCGCGCGCCGCGACAAGCGCCGCACGACGAACAGCTCGATCGCCAGGCGCGCCTCGAACAGATCGGGCACGCTTACCCTGCCTGCCTGCAAGACATGGCTGACATAGCGGGCCGCACTTTCGACCCGCGGCGGGCTGACGCGCGCGCCGCTTCGCGAACCGCGCGTCACCGTGATCAGCCGCTCAGCCTCGAGGATGCGGATCGCCTCGCGCAAGGTCGGGCGCGACACGCCGAAGTGTTCGAGCAACTGACTTTCGGGCGGCAGCGAGGCACCCTCGCCCAGCTCGCCGGATATGATCCGTCGGCGGATCCGGTCGGCGACAAGTTCGGCGGTCTTGGGAACGCGCGGCTGGGCCGACTGCGCCGCCTCGTGCGCGCGCGAACTCCGCCCTTTGTCTGCCTGCGCCATCTGCCCCCGCGATCGTTTGGTCGGCCTTAGCTCAACCTACATAGTCAGCGATGTGCGATGCAAGGCTAATGGCCCCGAACGGGCCGATCGGCCTTCAATCGATCGAAGCCAGCAGGCCCGCAAGTTTGCCGAAGATTTCGTCGATGTGCGATTTTTCGAGAATCAGCGGCGGCGACAGCGCAACGATGTCGCCCGTCACGCGGACCAGCAACCCGTCATCGAATGCGCGGTGGAACAGTTCCATCGCGCGCCTGGTCGGCGCGCCGGAGCGCGGTTCGAGCTCGATGCCGCCGATCAGCCCGATATTGCGGCAATCGATCACATGGCGCGCACCCTTCAGTGAATGGACTGCATCAGCCCAGTAATCCTCAAGTTCGATCGCGCGTTCGAACAGCCCCTCTTCGCGGTAAACCTCCATCGTCGCGATGGCTGCCGTCGCGGCGAGCGGATGCGCGCTGTAGGTATAGCCATGGAACAGCTCGATCCCCGGCGCTGCACACTCGACGATAGTATCGTGCACTTCGCGTCGCACGGCCACCGCACCCATCGGCACCGCGGCATTGGTCAGCCCCTTGGCGAGCGTGATAATGTCGGGCGTAACGCCAAACCGTTCCGCCGCTGTCGCGCCGCCCACCCGCCCGAAGGCGGTGATCACTTCGTCGAAGATAAGCAGGATGTCGTGGCGATCGCAGATCTCGCGCAGCCGCTGGAGATAGCCTACGGGCGGGATCAGCACACCGGTCGATCCGGCTACCGGCTCGACGATTACCGCAGCGATTGTGTCGGCCCCGTGCAGCGCGACAATCCGTTCCAGATCGTTGGCCAGTTCCGCGCCATGCTGCGGCAGGCCGCGGGCAAAAGCATTGCGTTCCAGATCGTGCGTATGCCGCAGATGATCGACACCGGTGAGAAGGGTGCCGAACTGCCTGCGATTGCCGACAATGCCGCCTACCGAAATGCCGCCGAAGCCCACCCCGTGATAGCCACGCTCGCGCCCGATCAGCCTGGTGCGGCTGCCCTGGCCGCGCGCACGCTGATAGGCGAGCGCGATCTTGAGCGCGCTGTCCACCGCCTCTGAACCCGAATTGGCGAAGAAGATGCGGTCGAGGCCATCGGGCATCAGCAGCGCGAGCTGCGAAGCCACCTCGAACGCCAATGGGTGTCCGAGCTGAAAGGTCGGAGCATAATCGAGCTGGCCGGCGATAGTGCGGATAGCCTCGACAATCTTTGTCCGCCCGTGCCCCGCATTCACGCACCACAGCCCGCCCGTGGCATCGAGCACCTGCTGCCCGCAGGCCGATGTGTAGTGCATATCTTTTGCGGCAACCAGCATGCGCGGGTGCGCCTTGAAGCCTCGATTGTCGGTAAAGGGCATCCAGAAGGCGGAAAGATCGTTGGGCTCGGTCATTGATTGGCTCGATGTTATGGCTCGTAATCCAAGCGATAATCCGGCACCTCGACGCGGGCCATTAGAATCGGCGCGATCAGCATTATCGGAAAATCCGATAGCAATAGCTCCGATTTATCTCGATGTTCCTTGCACGATAATTTCGCCTATATCGCCGAAAGGGGAAGAATTGGGTCGATTTCTGGCCTGTTGGCGGGTTATAGGATCAATCCTGCAAGGACTCCCTGAAAACAGGAGGATATTCGACAATGCGCAGGATTTTGGCCGTCGCGGCGCTGCCGCTGATGTTTGTTTCGACCGCCGCATGGGCGCAGGATGAAGGGGCGGATGCCGAGGAAGAAAGCTCGGGCGCCTGGGAAATCGACGCCGAGGTCGGCTTCAATTCGGACTATCGCTTCCGCGGTATTTCACTGTCCGACAAGGACGTTCAAGGAACGGCAGAAGTATCGGTTTCGCACGAATCCGGCCTCTATTTCGGTGCCTGGGCGTCGAACGTCGCGCTGATCGACAATGCCGACAATGTCGAGGTTGACCTCTATGCCGGCTATGCAACCGACGTCGGCAATGTCAGCTTTGACGCGGGCGCGGTCTATTATGCTTATCCCGGCCATAACGGCGAGTTCGGCTATGTCGAGTTCTACGGATCGGTCGGAACGGCCGTCGGCCCGGCCACAGTCACGCTGGGTGCGGCCTATGCACCGAGCCAGGGCAATATCGGCCACGAGGACAACACCTACGTCTATGTTTCGACCGAAGTTCCTCTGGGCGAATCTCCCTTGTCGCTGCACGGCACATTCGGCTTCGAGGATGGTGCCTTTGGCGACAACAAGAAGGACTGGCTGATCGGCGTGACTTTCGATCTGGGCGGCGGGTTCAGCGCAACGGTCGACTACGTTGACACCGCGCATACGTTCCAGGATCCGTTGGGCAAAGCCACCGTTGTCGGCGGGGTGTTGTTAGCCTTCTGAACCGGGTATGGCCCGGCACTGCCTTTGCGCTTTGCCGGGCCGAACCAGACAGGAAATTTATGACTACCGATATCGCGAGCTGGATCAGCGAGCGCGGCATCAGCGAAGTTGAATGCATCGTCCCCGATATGAACGGGATTCACCGCGGCAAAGTGCTGCCGGCGAACAAGTTTCTCAAATCGCTGACCGATCGCACCTTGCGGATTCCGGTCAGCGTATTTTCGGTCACCGTCACCGGCGAATATCCGGAAGACATCGACGATGTCGTGCCGCCATATGATCCCGACATGACGCTCGTGCCCGATCCTGCGACGATACGCGAAGCGCCTGGGTTTCAAACGCCGACCGCCTATGTCATTGCCGACGCCTACACACGCAAGGGCGAGCCGGTGGCAATCGCGCCGCGCATGATCCTCAAACGCGTGCTGGCGCTCTATGAGAAACGCGGGTGGAGGCCGGTGATCGCGCCCGAGGTGGAATTCTACCTCGTATCCAAGAACCTCGATTCCGATTTTCCGCTGCAACCTCCTGCCGGCCGTTCGGGTCGGCCGGAAAGCGCCAGCCAGCCATACGGGCTCGAGGCGCTGGGCGAGTTCGAGGATATCATCGAGCACATCTATGATTTCTGCGAGAAGGCCGATCTCAATATCGACACCATGATCCACGAGGCGGGTGCGGCGCAGCTCGAGGTCAACTTCGTCCACGGCGATCCGCTGGCGCTGGCCGACGAAGTGCTGCTGTTCAAGCGGATCGTGCGCCAGGTCGCGCTCGAGCACGGCGTTTATGCTACCTTCCTCGCCAAGCCGATGTCCGACCAGCCCGGCAGTGCGATGCATATCCACCAGTCGATCCTCGACATCGAAACCGGGCGCAACGTCTTTTCGACCCCGAACGGACGCGACAGCGCGCTGTTCCGCAGCCACATCGCGGGGCTGGTGCGCCTGCTGCCCCAAATCACCCCGATGTTCGCACCCAATGTCAATTCGTTCCGGCGGATGCGTCCTGACAATGCCGCCCCGATCAACGTCCAGTGGGGCAGCGACAACCGTTCCTGCGGACTCAGGATTCCGATTTCGGACCCGCCCAACCGGAGGATCGAGAACCGCCTGCCCGGCGCCGATTCGAACCCATACCTCGCCATCGCGGCATCGCTCATCTGCGGTTACATCGGCATGGTCGAACGGATGCAGCCGCCCAAGAGCATGACCGGCAATGCCTACAACCGGGCACGCACGCTGCCGCGCACGCTCGAATCCGCGCTCGACCGCTTCAGCAAATGCCGCCAGGTGCGCGAGCATCTGGGCAGCGATTTCTTCGACGTGTTCTATGCGATCAAGGAAACAGAGCTGTTCGCCTATCAGTCGGTAATCAGTTCCTGGGAACGCGAGCACCTGCTGCTGCGCGTCTGACCTTGAGCGAATACCCGCCATCCTACTATGCGGCCAGCGCCGAACTCTTCGCGCGGCGCGCGGCGTTGGCGGGTGACGCGGCCGCCGATGTGGTAGTAGTGGGCGGCGGATATACCGGGCTTTCGGCGGCGCTGGCTTCGGCAGAAGCGGGTTTTTCGACCGTTCTGGTCGAGGCCCGGCGGATCGGCTGGGGGGCATCGGGCCGCAACGGCGGGCAGATGATCCCCGGAATGCGCTGGGCAGCGACCGATCTGCTCGACAAGTTTGGCGTGGAGCGTGCTCGCGCGCTGATCGCTCTGGGGTTCGAGGCGACCTGTCGGGTGCGCGACCGGATCTCCCGGCATGGCATCTCCTGCGACTTGTGTGACGGGCATTTCCAAGCTGCCTGCAAACCCGCGCATCTTGCTGCAATGCGCCGTGAGGTTGAACTGCTCGAAAGCCTCGTCGGCTATAGCGCGGCGCGGATCGTCGAGCGCGACGAAGTGCCAACGGTGGTCGCGACCGAGGCCTATCATGGCGGAATGCTCGACAGCGAGGGCGGACATCTCCACCCGCTCAATTACGCGATCGGGCTGGCGAGGGCGGCCGAGGCGGCGGGCGTGACCATCTTCGAGGAAACACCCGCGCTGGCGATGGATCACTCCGGCCCAGCCATCGTCATTACCCCGGGCGGGCGGATCACCGCGCGCCACGGCATATTGGCCTGCGATGCGGAAGTCGGCGCGCTCGAACCAAAGCTGCGTCAGGTCATGATGCCGGTGATCAATTACAACGTCGCCACCAGGGTGCTGACCGATGCCGAAGCTCGGGCTCTGATACCATCGAACGCCTCGATCGCTGAAAGCCGCTTCGTGCTCAATTACTACCGGCTCAGCGCCGACAACCGGCTGATCTTCGGCGGAGGCGAGAAATATTCGCCGCGTCCACCCGCAGATATCGCCGCTTTCGTACGCCCGCATATCGAGCGGATCTTTCCGCAGCTGCGCGGAATCGAAATCGAATATGGCTGGGGCGGCACTATCGGGGTGACGATGAACCGCCTGCCGCATTTCGGGCGGATCGGAAATACGCTTTTCGCGCATGGTTATTCGGGGCACGGGGTGCTGCTGACCACGCTCGCGGGCGAGTTGATGGTAGAGGCGTTGCGCGGCAGGCCTGAACGCTTCGACATGGTCGCCGACCTGCCGACACGCGGCTTTCCCGGCGGCGCGCTGCTGCGCCATCCGCTCTATGTCGCGGGGATGCTGTGGTACGCGCTGAGGGACCGGCTATGATTTCACAGGTGAATATCACGTGCATGATCGAGTCCGAGCGCGCGCGCTTTGCCCAGGCAAACCCGGCTTCGGCCGCGCTTGCCCGGCGCTGCGAGGCGCATTGGCACGGCGGAGTTCCTTTTCACTGGATGCTCGACTGGGGCACACCCTTTCCCTTGTTTGCTGAACGGGCCAGCGGGGCCGAACTGTGGGACGCCGACGGGCATCGCTATGCGGATTTCTGCCTGGGCGACACGGGTTCGATGTTCGGCCACTCGCCGCCGCCGGTGGCGCGGGCAATCGCGCGGCAGGCGGAGCGCGGGCTCGCCTATATGCTGGCGACAGAAGATGCTGCGGTGGTGGCGGACGAGCTTGCCGCGAGGTTCGGCCTGCCGTTCTGGCAGGTGACCTCGACCGCGAGCGAGGCCAACCGTGCGGTGATCCGCTGGTGCCGCGGGATTACCGGGCGCAGCAAGATACTGGTCTTCAACGGCTGCTATCACGGCGCGGTCGATGACGTGTTCGTCGATCTGCGCGATGGTGTACCGGAAATGCGCCGCTCACTGGTCGGGCAGGCATATGACATGCGCGAACATACCAGGGTGATCGAATTCAACGATCTTGCCGCGCTTGAGGCGGCGCTTGCCCCCGGCGATGTCGCAGCGATCCTGACCGAGCCGGCGCTGACCAATGTCGGCATGGTTCTGCCCTTGCCCGGCTACCTCGAAGCCATGCGCGAGCTGGCCACGCGCCATGGCGCGCTGCTGGTGTTCGACGAGACGCACACGATTTCGAGCGGTTATGGCGGCCATTCGATGACTTATGGCACGCAGCCCGATCTGTTCGTGCTGGGCAAGCCGGTGGCGGGCGGCGTGCCCTGCGCTGTTTATGGCTTCACCGCCGAAGTGGCAGCACAGATGGAACGGCTGCGCGAAACCGGCGAAAAGGGGCATTCGGGGATCGGCACCACGCTTTCGGCCAATGCGCTGGCGATGGCTGCGATGCGCGCCTGCCTCACCGAAGTGATGACGTGCGAGGCATATGATCGCATGCTGGCGCTGGCCGACCGACTGGCGGAGCAGCTGCGCGCGGTGATCGCCTCGCACGGCCTGCCTTGGCCGGTGGTCCATGTCGGTGCACGCGCGGAATTCATCTGCGCCGAACAGGCGCCGCGCAACGGCACCGAAGCGCGCGCGGCAATGCAGGGCGCGCTCGAGGCAGCAATCCACCTGTTCCTCATCAACCGGGGCGTGCTGATCGCACCCTTCCATAACATGATGCTTGTCAGCCCGGCCACAACTGACGCACAGGTGGTGCGGCTGGCCGAAGTGCTCGACCAATGCCTTGGGATACTGACCGAATGACCGAGACGACCTTCCTGCCGAAAAGCTCGAGCGCGATTGCCAGCCTTGATGAGGCACGCGCCTTCTTCGCCGCCAACCCCGATATCGATGCGGTGGACATCATCTTCACCAACATGTCGGGCGTCCCGCGCGGCAAAAGGCTGCGCCAGCACGAAGCGCTGGCGGTCTATGAAACCGGCAGGTTCCTTCCCGGTTCGATACTGGTGGTCGATATCACCGGCGCCGACACCGAGGAAACCGGGCTGGTGTGGGAAGACGGCGATGCCGACCGCTATTGCAAGCCGGTGCCCGGCACGCTGGTGCGCGCGCCCTGGCTGGGCGCAAATGCCGCGCAATTCACCACCAGCTTCTACGAGCTTGACGGCACCCCCAACGATCTCGATCCGCGCCATGTGCTCGGCCGCGTGGTCGACCGGCTCGTGGCCGATGGGCTGACACCGGTTGTGGCGGTCGAGCTCGAATTCTTCCTGCTTGAGATGGAAAGCGGGCGCCCGGTGCTGGCGCGTGGGCTTTCGAGCGGCGAGCGGCCAAGCACGCATGACGTTTACAGCCTGCGCGAGCTGGAGGATTTCAAGCCCTTCTTCGACGATCTCTATGCCGCCTGCGACACGCAGGGCATTCCGCTCGAATCGGGGATCAGCGAATATGCGCCCGGCCAGTTCGAGCTGACTCTGCGGCACAAGCCCGATGCCCTGCGCGCGACCGACGATGCGCTGATGTACAAGCGGCTGGTCAAGGGCGTGGCGGCAAGGCACGGCATGATCGCCAGCTTCATGGCCAAGCCGTTTGCCGAGCAGGCGGGCAATGGCATGCACCTGCATGTCTCGATGGCGGACCAGAGCGGTGCGAACGCCTTTGCCAGCGATAACCCCGAAGGTTCACCGCTGCTGCTTCACGCGATTGGCGGGATGAAGCAATTGCTGGCCGATTCGATGGCCATTTTCGCGCCAAACGCCAACTCGTTCCGCCGCTTCAAGGCCAATTCCTACGCCCCGGTCGCGCCGACATGGGGCGTCAACAACCGCACTGTGAGCTTGCGTGTGCCCGCCGGACCGTCGCCGTCACGCCATGTGGAACACCGGGTAGCCGGGGCCGACGCCAACCCCTATCTGGCCATGGCTGCGGTGCTGGCGGCAATGCATCACGGGATGAAGAACCGGACCGATCCGGGCCCCGCGATGGTCGGAAACGGCTATGAACAGGCGAGCGACGACTATCGCCTGCCCAACAACTGGGCCGCCGCGATCGAGGCCCTGAAAGGCTCGGCGCTGATGCGCGACTATCTCGGCGAACGATTCGTGACACAGTATTGCACGGTCAAGGAAGTCGAGATGGCGCGCTTTCTCGGCCAGGTTACCGAGCTGGATTACGCCTGGTACCTGCATAACGCGTAGTTCCTCCCCCCTTGGGGGGAGGAACGCGCCCATCTCTCACCGCCGCTGTTCGTGCACGGTTTCCATGAACAGCGTTGCCGCCTCGCTGTGGTGCGTCAGCCGCCGCCAGGCGATGCCGATATCGACCGTGGGCAGGCTCTCACGCGGGCGCTTGGCGATGATCCGGTCACCATCGAGGCTCCACGGGCGATAGACCAGTTGCGGCAGGATGGTGATCCCTGCGCCGGTGCCCACCAGACTGCGTATGCCCTCCATCGAACTGGTTCGGAAAGCCTTGTTTGGCGGATGGTCGAATTTCGACCAGATGCTTTCGATCAACCCCTCCATTTCGTCGAGCGAGAGCGCAACGATCGGCTCGTTCTCGAGATCGGACAGGCTCAACACATCGACTTCGGACAGCGGATGCCACGGCGCCATCCACGCCCGGCAATCCGAACGCAGCAGGACCTCGTAGTCGATCGCGCTCCTCTGCACGAGATTGGAAACGATCAGGATGCCAAGGTCCAGTTCGCCGTTGACCAGCAGGTGCTCGATGTAATCGCGCTTGTCCTCGACCAGCGTCACGGTGATTTGCGGGAACATCCGGCGGAACCGCGAGAGGATGTCTGACAGGAAATAGCCCGTCACCACCGGGGTCACGCCGAGCCTGATTGATCCCGTAGCCATGACCTGATCGTTTCCCACCCCGTCCGAAAGATCGGCCAGCGCATTGATGATCGACCGCGCGTGGCGCAGGAACTTGTGCCCCTCGCGCGTCAGCGTCACCCCGCGTGGGTGGCGATAGAACAGCTTGACCCCCGTCTCGATCTCCAGCGTGCGGATCGCATCGGTCACCGCAGATTGCGATATCCCCACCGCGGTCGATCCGGCAGAGACCGAACGCGATTCAGCCACCGCGATGAAATAGCGTATCTGCCGGAAAGTGATGTTCATCGATTTTTCCGATACCTCTCGGTAAGAATTATAGGCTGGAACACCCTTGCCGGGAAGTGCTTGATAGGCACAATGGAAACGAGATTCGCGGAGTCTTCGGAAATGGCGTGTTTCCGCAGGCGCAAGCAGGGGGATTTGACATGAGCCGCTTTGACATTCGAGGACATCGCATCGGTCGCCGTTCACTGCTTCAGGGCATGGGGGTTGCCGCGATCGGCATCACCGTGACGGGCCTTGGGGCCTGCACCAAGGAAAAGGGCGAGACTGCTTCTACCGGCGAGGAGGCGCAGCTCAACTTCTACAACTGGGACACCTACATCGGCGAAACGACGCTCGACGATTTCAAGGAGTCGGCGGGAATTTCGGTCAAGATGGACCTGTTCGACAGCAACGACGTGCTGTTCGCCAAGTTCCGCGCGGGCAATCCGGGCTATGACGTGATCGTTCCCTCGAACGATTTCGTCGAGCGCATGGTCCAGGCCAATATGCTCATGGAGCTCGACCATTCGCTGATCCCCAACATGAAGAACATCGACCCCACCTTCATCGATGTCGAATACGATCCGGGGCGCAAGTATTCGATGCCCTATACCTGGCTGACGCTGGGCATCGGCTATCGCAAGTCGAAGGTTTCCTCGGTGCCCGACAGCTGGAAGGTGCTGTTCGATTCGGACGAATACAAGGGCCGGATCGCGGTACTTTCCGAAGCTGGAGACATGTTCCGCCTGCACGCCAAGTATCTTGGCAAGTCGGTCAACGACATAACGCCGGACGACATCAAGAAGATCGAGGCGATGATGATCCGGCAGAAGCCCTTCATCAAGAAGTATCATGAGGATGACGGGCAGGATCTGCTGCTCAAGGGCGACATCGATGTGGTGCTCGAATACAATGGCGACATCGCGCAGGCCATGGTCGAGGACGACGACATCGATTTCATCATTCCCAAGGAAGGCAGTCAGCTCAATTCGGATACATTGTGCATCCCAGTGGGCGCACCGCATCCCAAGAATGCGCACGCCTTCATCAACTACATCCTCGATGCCGAGGTGGACAAGAAGATCACCGAAACGATCCTCTATCCCACGCCCAATACCGCAGCCAAGGCACTGATGCCCGACGATTACAGGAACAATCCGGTGATCTTCCCGCCCGCCGATGTGCTGGC
>PNJY01000040.1 GCA_013822125.1 Erythrobacter sp.
TATAATAACCGCGTTCGCCATGGGCCTGCTCGCGCTCGTGGGTGCACATTTGCAGGATCGCAAGAAGCGGGCATTGATGGGAGAAAGCTGGCAGCATTGGGAAAGCCGGACCAGCTTTTGGCCGCGGTTCGGCCAACTGGTTAAGGTCGGCCCGCTGTGCTGGGTTTTGGGCCTGATGCTATGGGTCCTCTTCAGCTGGGCGCACTCGCCGATCGCGGGGATTCCCGCCGGGATATGGCGCTGGTTCTGAACCGGTTCACCTTCGCAGTCGCAGAGCGTGGCCGCTAGAAATCATAACCTTTTGTTTGTATCGCACGCCAATAACATGCAGACACTGGCGGTTAGGGCTGGCAAGGGCTTGAAATGAATCTGACGCTGCTAACCGCCGCCCTGTTATCGACTTCCTCTCCCGATGCGATTCTGGTCGATCCGCAGCTTGACAGCGGTCAGCAAACCACGCCAGCGGGGCATAGCGCGCCCGAAGAAGCGGCTACCGAGCCGCAGGCCGTGCCACCAGAGCCCGATACCGAACCTCAGGCGACTGAGGGCGAGGCAGCCGACCCTCAGGTGCCGGAGGGCAATGCAATCGTCGTCACCGGGACTTCCCAGGCGCCTCCCGGCGATCCGCTGGCCAATATCAACGCCACCACTTTCGAAATCACCCAGAGCGTCGACCGGGCGGTGGTCGAACCCATCGCCGACGTCTATCGTGACGATTTTCCGAAACCGCTGCGCAAGGGCCTGAAGAATTTCTTCCGCAACCTGCTCGAACCGGTCGTCTTCCTCAATTACCTGCTCCAGCTCAAACCCGGCAAGGCATTCGAGACGCTGGGGCGCTTTGCCATAAATTCCACCATCGGCGTTGCGGGCCTGGTCGATGTGGCAAAGAAAGAGCCTTTCAACCTGCCCTATCGGCGCAACGGGCTTGCCAACACGCTGGGCTATTACGGCGTGGGAACCGGGCCATTTCTTGTGCTGCCGCTGGTGGGGGCGACAACGCTGCGCGATTTCCTGGGCGGTCTGGTCGATGTATCGGTGCTGCCAACTGCCGTGGGCAAGCCCTTCAGCTCGCTGAAATATGCGATACCCGCCTATACGGTGAACTCGCTCGAATTCCGGATAGAGTTCGACGAAAAGCTTGAGGCGATCAATGCCGCCGACGATCCCTATACCGCTTTGCGCGAAATCTATCTGTGCCAGCGCGATGCGGATATCGCCGCGCTAAAGAATCGCCCCCCGCCGCGCGATTGCCGCCCCGAAGTGCTGCTTGCCATCGATGACGGCGAGATTGACGACGCTGCGCCCGAGGGAATCGTGCCGCTGCCGGATATCGACACCGCTTCGCAAACGGATCTGTCCGCGCCTGTTGGCATCGAGGCCGCGCCGCCGGTCGAAACCGCACCGTCAGTGCAGGCCGAAGAAGCGCCCACTCCTGCCAGCGAGGAAGCGCCAGCTACTCCCCAGTAAAGCGCGGCGCGCGCTTTTCGAGCAGCGCATCGATCCCTTCCATGTGATCGCTGGTCAGGTGCATCAGCGCCTGCGTGTTGGCAGCCATTTCGAGTGCGGTATCGTAACTGGTCGAGCGACCTTGTCGCATCAAATTCTTGGCATGGCGAAGGGCATGCGGCGGCATGGCGGCAATCTTCGCGGCGAGCGCCTGCGCCCCTTCCATCAGCCTGTCATGCTCGACCACACGGCTGACCAACCCCCAGTCGAGCGCGGTTGCCGCATCGATCACGTCGCCGGTGTAGAACAGCTCTGCCGCGCGCGCTTCACCGATAATGCGCGGCAAGATCCATGTCCCGCCATCGCCGGGAATGATGCCTAGCTTGAGGAAGGTGACGCCGAACTTTGCCTTGCCAGAGGCAATGCGCATGTCGGCCAGACAAGCGAGATCGCACCCCAGCCCGATCGCCGGGCCGTTGACCGCCGCGATCAACGGCACGCGCAGCCCGTAAAGCGCGCGCAGCACCTTGTGTATGTTGTTGCGATAGCCGTCCGAAATGCCCGGCGGGGTCCCGCCGAAATTGCCCGTGCGCTCCTTCATCGCCTTTATATCGCCACCCGCGCTGAACGCCCGCCCCGCTCCGGTCAGGATCACGCAGCGCACGTCCAAGTCGGCGTTGATCGCATCGCAGGTGGCGGCGAAGGAATCGCCGTCGCCCGTCGCACCCAGTGGGTTCATCGTATCGGGACGATTGAGCGTGAACGTGGTGACATGGCCAGCGGTTTCGATCTTCAGGAGGGGCATGGGCGGCAAGTCCTTTCGACTTGCTCATGCCAGTCCCGGCCCATTTCGTCACCCCGGACTTGATCCGGGGTCCAGCTTCTTTCGTGGCAGTGGCGCGCTGGATTCCCGCCTTCGCGGGAATGACGAATTTATTGTGGACCCATGTCCAGCCAGCGGCCGTAATTGCGGATCGTTACTAGCCAGCCCTCGGGCCACTCGGGCAAATTGCTATCGTGGAACCCCTGCTGCTTGGCCCAGTCACGCGGCCAGTCCATGCCGATGTCATCCTCATCAATGGGCAAGTCCTTGATGAGGTCATCGTCGGGATGCGGGGTCAGATGAGGCTGGATATAAAAGAGCGCAGTATCCCATAGAAATTCGGAAGCCTCTGGCGAGACATCGGGCTCCATCAGTTCGAGGAATTCTTCTCTCGATGGAGAGATTCGTCGCTCCTTCAATTCGCGGATACTGCGCGAGGTATTTCGCCAACCCAGTGAAAAGATAATGGCGACAAAAGTCGCAACGAACAGGAGTTTTGCCAGCCACTCAGGAATGCCGAGCAGTCCACCCATCGGCCCAAGGCCTAAGCCCGCGCTTCCTCAATGCCCGCCGAGTTGTGCCGCAGCGCCTTCAGCACCGTATCGACGATGCCGCTCGCGTTGAGCCCCGCCGCCTCGTACTGCTTCATCGGATCGTCGTGATCCTGGAACACGTCGGGCAGGCGCATGGTGCGGATCTTGAGGCCCATATCGGTCAGCCCCTCGTCTGAAGCGAGCGTGAGCACATGCGCGCCGAGCCCACCGATCGCACCCTCCTCCACAGTCACCACCACGTCATGCGTGCGCATCAACTTTTCGATCAGCGCGGTGTCGAGCGGCTTGGCAAAGCGCAGATCGGCCACCGTGGTCGATAGCCCCCTGGCCTCGAGCTGATCGGCGGCCTTGATCGCCTCCTCCAGCCGCGTGCCGAGCGAGAGGATAGCGACCTTTGTGCCCTGCCGCACCACCCTGCCCTTGCCGATCTCGAGCCTTTGCGGGACGTCGGGCAGCGCCACGCCCGCGCCGCTGCCGCGCGGATAGCGAAAGGCGATAGGCCCCGCATCGTATTGGGCGGCGGTATAGGTCATGTGGACCAGTTCGGCCTCGTCCGCCGCTGCCATCACCACCATGTTGGGCAAGGTGCAAAGATAGGTCAGGTCGAAACTGCCCGCGTGGGTCGCCCCGTCGGCGCCGACCAGGCCCGCGCGGTCGATCGCGAAGCGGACGGGCAGGTTCTGGATCGCGACATCGTGCACCACCTGGTCATAGGCGCGCTGGAGGAAGGTCGAATAAATCGCGGCAAAGGGCCGCAGCCCCTGCGCCGCCAGCCCTGCGGCGAAGGTCACGGCATGCTGTTCGGCGATCCCCACGTCGAAGGCGCGGTCAGGATGCGCCTTGGCGAAACGATCCACCCCGGTGCCCGAAGGCATGGCGGCGGTGATCGCGCAGATTCGCGGATCGGTTTCCGCAAGCATTGCCAGTGTGTCGCCGAAAACGTCCTGATAATTGGGCGCGATTGCCGAGGACTTGGCCTTTTCGCCCGTCACCACGTCGAATTTGGGTACGCCGTGGTATTTGTCGGCGCTGTTTTCCGCCGGGGCATAACCCTTGCCCTTCTGCGTTACCACGTGGACAAGGCATGGCCCTTCGGCCGCATCGCGCACGTTTTCGAGCACCGGCACCAGCTGATCGAGATCGTGTCCGTCGATCGGACCTACGTAGTAGAAGCCCAGCTCCTCGAACAGCGTCCCGCCCATCGCCATGCCGCGCGCGAATTCATCGGTCTTGCGCGCCGCGCGGTGGAGCGGTTCGGGAAGCTTGCGCGCGAATTTGCGCGCCAGTTCGCGCAGGCCCAGGAAGCGGGCCGATGTGACCAGCCGCGCCAGATAGCCCGAGAGACCGCCCACCGGCGGCGCGATCGACATATCGTTGTCGTTGAGGATCACTATAAGGCGATTGCCGGCCTGTTCGGCATTGTTCATCGCCTCATAGGCCATGCCCGCGCTCATCGCCCCATCGCCGATTACCGCGATCCCGCGCCCCGGCTCGCCCTTGAGCTTGGCGGCGACCGCAAATCCCAGCGCCGCCGAGATCGAGGTGGACGAATGCGCCGCACCGAACGGATCGTATTCGCTTTCGCTGCGTTTGGTGAAGCCGGACAATCCGCCGCCCTGGCGCAGCGTGCGGATCCGGTCGCGCCTGCCGGTGATGATCTTGTGCGGATAGGCCTGATGGCCAACATCCCACACCAGCCGGTCGCGCGGCGTATCAAAGACATAGTGGACCGCCACGGTCAGTTCGACCACGCCGAGCCCCGATCCCAGATGCCCGCCGGTCGAGCCCACAGCATCGATCATTTCTGAACGCAGTTCGTCGGCGAGTTGGCGCAGCTGTGACCTTTCGAGCCTGCGCAGGTCAGCAGGGAAAGCGACCTGATCCAGCAGCGGTGTGAGGGGACGATTGCTCATGGCTGCGATCTACACGCGATTGTCCGGGCTGTCGATCAACCCGTTGCCGCCCCGGATCAGCCCGCGCAGCTCTGGCACAACCCGCGCACCTCGATCACCGGGCGTTCGGGCTTGAAGCCGTGCGACTGCGCAACCTTGCGGATTCGGCCCGCGACTTCGTCATCATCGACATGCGTCGCCTCGCCGCATTCATCGCAGACCAGGAAAATGCAGTCATGCTCGCAGCCGGGGTGGCTGTTGGCGAGGTAGGCATTGGCGCTTTCTACCCTGAGCGCCAGGTTGTTGGTCACGAACAGGTCAAGGATGCGATAGACGCTGTTTGGTGCGACCCGCCTGCCGCGGCTGCGCGAAAGGTTGTCGGCAATGTCATAGGCCGAGGCCGGACGCTCATGCCGCGCCAGTTCTGCGAACACGGCCTCGCGCATGCCGGTCCATTGCTCACCCGCCGCCATCAGTGCGGAACGCGCGGCACCGATCAGGCTGGTGCCCGAGTGTTCGCGGTGAGCGTGGTCATGGCAGGTCATGCGCCTTTATAAGCGCTGGAGCGATTTCGAGCCAGATGGAATCATCTGGCGACTCGGAAATCGCGGCAATTGAATAACAATCCGGAGACATTCCGGTTCGATCAAGACCGGAATGTCTCTAGCGGGGCTCCTGCGCCAAGTGCTGGATAGGTCGGGCCCTGCGGCCACACACTCGCAGAAATCTATTCGCCCACGGTTTGGAGTGTGTCGGCGGAAGTCGCTGCCTGCGCCGGTTCGGCCAGGTCGCCATCCCAGTGCGGCGCGCTGATCATTGCGATCAACGCCAGCCCGAGCACGAAACCGATCGCAAAGCTGCGATAAAGATCTGGCTTGAAGAGGTCCATGCAATTGGTTCCGTAACGTTCAGGTAGTGAGGCTTGCAGCGCCCTGTGGCCGTTCCACTTTCCATTGTGTGAACGCTGCGCCCGTGTCGATCTGTTCGCGCGACAAACCGTGATGGTTACACGACGAAGCGTTCTCGCAGCGTATTGGGCCGCCACTCGGAGCGATTGAAACGTACCTTAGTGCCGGAAATGCCGCATCCCGGTGAACACCATCGCCAGCCCGGCCTTGTTTGCGGCTTCAATCACTTCATCGTCGCGGATCGAACCGCCAGGCTGGATCACCGCCGTTGCCCCCGCTTCGGCAGCGGCAAGCAGCCCGTCGGCGAATGGAAAGAAGGCGTCCGATGCCACCGCGCTGCCCACGGTGCGCGATTGAGCCCAGTCGTATTTCTCCGCCGCCTCGGCTGCCTTCGTCGCCGCTATGCGCGAGGAATCGCGCCGGTTCATCTGCCCTGCGCCGATGCCCGCTGTCGCGCCATCCTTGGCATAGACGATCGCGTTGGACTTGACGTGGCGCGCCACGATCCAGGCAAACAGGCAATCCTTCAATTCCTGTTCGCTGGGCGCACGGTCCGTCACCACCTTCAGATCGGCCGCCGAAATCGTGCCATTGTCGCGCGTCTGTACCAGCAGGCCACCGGTGATCGGCTTCACGGTCAGGCCGCCGCGGCGCGGATCGGGCAAATCGCCGGTCACCAGCAGGCGCAGGTTCTTCTTGCGGGCGAATACCGCGCGTGCCTCCTCGCTCACCGAAGGTGCGATCACCACTTCGGTAAAGATCGAAGCAATGGCCTCGGCGGTTGGTCCGTCGAGTTTGGTGTTGACGCAGACGATACCGCCAAACGCCGAAACGCTGTCGCACTGGAGGGCCGCTTCCCACGCCTCGATCAGGCTTGCGGCCTGGGCAACGCCGCAAGGGTTGGCGTGCTTGACGATCACCACCGCGGGATCGCCGCCCCTGAATTCGGCGCATAGCTCGAGCGCGGCGTCGGCATCGCTCAAATTGTTGTAGCTGAGCTCCTTGCCCTGCAACTGGCGTGCCTGGGCGATGCCGGTGCCATGCGGACCTGCCGGGGTATAGAGCGCCGCCTGCTGGTGCGGGTTCTCGCCATAGCGCAGGATCACCGGCGCCTTGCCGTTGATCGCCAGCATATCGGGGAACAACTGCTGCTGATCGGCAAAGGCGAACCACTGGCTGATCATGCTGTCATAGCTGGCGGTGGCGGCAAAAGCTTTGGCCGCCATGGCCTTGCGAAAGGCCAGTGAGGTTGCTCCGCCACGCGCGCTCAGTTCCCCCAGCAGCGCGCCGTAATCGGCCGGATCGGTAACAATGGTGACGAACGCGTGGTTCTTGGCGGCAGAGCGCACCATGCCCGGGCCGCCGATGTCTATATTTTCAATGATCTCGTCGCGCGATGCCCCGCGCATCACCGTCGCCTCGAAGGGATAGAGGTTGACCACCACCAGATCGATCGGCGCAATCGCATGCGCTTCCATCGCCGCGACATGCGCCGGATCGTCGCGCACCGCCAGCAGCCCGCCGTGGACCTTGGGGTGGAGCGTCTTGACCCTTCCGTCCATCATTTCGGGAAAGCCGGTCAGATCGGCAACGTCGCGCACCTCCAACCCCGCCTCGCGCAGGGCCGCGGCAGTTCCGCCGGTCGAAACCAGTTCGATGCCGTATCCTGCCAGGGCGCGCCCCAGCTCGACAAGTCCGGCCTTGTCGGACACCGAAAGCAGTGCCCGCTTGATTCTCACATCGCTCACCTTGAAAATTACCCCATCTTCTTGAGCAGCCAGGAGAAATGCCCCCCGCTGCGCGACGTCATCCCTTCGATCACCACCTGCCTGGTGGCATGCGGGCGGCCTTCGCCGTCAACCCAGATACTCTCTTCCAGCGTCGCCTGCGAGCCGCAATCGCCCCCTGCCAGGCGCAGCTGCCAGTAACTGCCATCCGGCATCAGCAGCCCCGCGCCGCGGCGATCTTCGGCCAGTCGCGGCTCGACGCCGGGCGCGAGATGAAAGCGGATGGCAAAGCCGATCTTGCCCCGCTTGCCCTTGCGGCCTTCGGGGACAAGCAGGTCCTCGCCGCGCAGTTCCCGGCCATCGCCGCGCAGCATCAGGATGCGGCGATGCGTCAGGCCAAAACGGGCGACATAGCCGTCATGGCTGGCCTCAATTTGCAACGCTTGACCGCCCCGGCTTTTGACCGTGCGCCGGGCAAGTTCGACCTTCTCCACCCCTTTGCCCAGCTTACCGCCGAGCAGTACGGCTGTGGAATTGACATTGTCGAGCACCAGCGTCGAATGTGCGGCGCTTGCCCGTAGCCCCTGTTCGATACGACACGGCACCAGCCCGCCCGCATGCGCCGATCCGCCGCAGTTGACGATCAGCCGGTGCGGGCCATCGGACATTTCGAACGCGAGCGTCGAAGCGCAGCCCCAGCGCGCATGGCGCGGCTTGGGTGGGGGCGCGGCATCGAATTGCACGATCGTCTTGCCGGCGCTCAACCGGTGGAACCCCCAACCACGCGTTTCCTTGAGCGGGCGGGTGCGCACTCCGCTCGCGTGGACCAGCGCCGCAATGCGTTCGGCACCGGCCGCCCCCGCTCCATGCCAGCTCCCCAGCCCGCCATCGCCGTGGCGCAGGGCCAGCAGCGGTGGCACCAGCAGTTCGAGCATCACTTCCAGCGCCTGCGGTGCGTCGCGCCCCACCGCCCTGTAGCAGGCCAGAAGTTCGGTGAGCAGCGCAATCGCCTCCAACTGCGCCAGCGGACTGCGGGACAACACGCCGCCGTCCTCACCCACCAGCTCACCCAGCGCGCGGATCAGCCCGGCCTCGCCATAGAGACGGCGCGGCCTGCCATGTGGCATCAGCAGGCCTGCCGCCGTGATCGCGGCCCATCCGGCGACTTCGCCCAACCCATCCCCGCCCTTGCCGACATGTCGGTCGAGCCAGCGCGCGGTCGTTTCCATCGCCCCCAGCATCCGGCGACGCCAGCGATCGTCGCGGCCCGACAGGATCAGCGGCGCGTGAACCAGCCAGGCCAGCAGCCGTTGCCCGGCGTGTTCGACCTGCCAGGCGGCACCTTTGGCGGGTTCGGGATTGGCGTCGAGCCATATGCGGGAAACGCGCTCGGCGGTATCGGCGCATTGCTCGCGTGCGCCCGAGGCGGCAAGGTCGCGCAGCCACGAAAATCCATGAACCACCTGCTCGACCGGCGGCGCCAGGCGAGTGGACGAGGCAAAGTCCATCTGCTCGATTGCCGTTTTGACGCCCTGGATCAGGAAGAACCCGGCCCTCAGCGCCACGCCTACCGCGCGGTCGCCGGTTGGCGGGCTCGCCACGGTTGCCAGCAGGCGCGGCATAGAGGGCTTGCGGAACGGCGCACTCAGCGTCGCGCCCGAAATTCCCAGGCGATAGGCGAGCCGGATCAGCCTTTCGCCCGCACCCGCCGACGGCGGCACGAAATCGCTGAGAGCCAGCGCACGCGATGCGACAAGGGGAGCGACCTCCGCAGGCCCCTTGCCGCCCGGCTCCTCGAGTCTCTTGGCAAGCGGCTGGTCATCTTTCGGCACCAGCGGGATGGCGCGCGGCTGGGATGCAGTGTCGAGATCGTCAAACAGGAGCTGCTGATCGCTCCTATCGTCGAAGAGAGTATCCATTACGTCCCGCCGCGTTTAAGTGCCGCGATATTGGTGGCATAGCGATCGGCACCACCGCTGAAGACGGCGGAGCCTGCAACCAGCACGTCGGCCCCGGCCGCGACGCACTGGAGCGCAGTTTCGGGGTTGATCCCGCCGTCGACCTCAAGGTGGATCGCCCGGCCACTGGCGTCGATGCGTTGGCGGATCGCGCGAATCTTGTCGAGCTGCGAAGTAATGAAGCTCTGCCCGCCGAAACCGGGGTTGACGCTCATCACCAGCACCAGATCGATCTCGGCAATCAGATAGTCGAGCACCTCGACTGGAGTTGCCGGATTGAGCGATATGCCCGCCTTCTTGCCCAGCGCCTTGATCGCCTGCACGGTTCGGTGCGCATGCGGCCCGGCCTCGGGATGGAAGGTGATCACGTCGGCCCCGGCGTCGGCAAATGCCTCCAGCCAGGGATCGACCGGCGACACCATCAGGTGCACATCGAAGGGTTTGGTGCTGTGCGACCGCAGCGCTTTCACCACCATTGGCCCGATCGTGAGATTGGGGACGAAATGCCCGTCCATCACGTCAACGTGGATCCAGTCAGCACCTGCCTTGTCGATCGCGCGCACTTCATCGCCAAGCCGGGCAAAGTCGGCCGAGAGGATCGATGGTGAAACGAGCGGCTGCGCCATAGGCTTTCCGTATTCTGGAAGAGCCTGGGGATTACGTCCCGCAGGGCGCGCTCACAAGCGCGGCGCGCCCCTTTTCCCCAAGCCTTCGCCGGGCCGGGCGCCAGCTACGCCATTGTCGGCAATTCAGCCGCAATTCAGGGCCCGAACGCCATTGCGCGCCCAAAGTATTGAAGTTTCCCCCAGTAATGCGCATGGGCGGGCCGGATTACGGATGATGATGACGAACTTGAACCAGCGATTTGCCCAGATTTTATCGGGATTGGCAGTGGCGGTAAGCCTTGCTGCCGCCGTGGCTGCGCCAGCTATGGCGCAGGCTCCCGACCACCAGACGATCGCCAACAATCTGGCCCGCTGCACCAACGGAGCGGGTCCCGCGGTCGAGGTGAGCGTGAGTGGGATCAGAAGCTCGAAGGGCATGGTGCGCGTGCAGAGCTATCGCGCGACCGAGGCCGAGTGGCTGGAAAAGGGCCAGTGGATCAACCGGATCGAAGTACCCGCGCGCGCGGGGACGATGACCTTCTGCGTGCCACTGCCTGCACCGGGCAGCTACGGCATCGCGGTGCGGCACGATGTCAACGCCAACGGCAAGACCGATCTGCGCGAGGATGGCGGCGGCATGTCGAACAATCCGGCGATCAACATCTTCAACCTGGGCAAGCCCAGCTACAAGAAGACCGCGTTCAGTGTGGGCGAAGGCGTGCGGTCGATCGGCATAACGATGAAATACTGGTAAGCCCGCCGCGCGTTACCGCCTTGCCCGCCACACCCCGAACAGCACCAAGGGCGCAGCCATGACCGGATGCCGCTCGCGCCACGGTGTCAGCTTTACCTTCACTCCGGTGTGCCGCTCGATTTTCCACGCGGCATAGCGCGCCGCGCCTTCGAAGGTCGTGCTTGCCTTGATCAGCCGCATGATATTGAGCGCCTTGCCCATACGGCGGCACCGATTCCACCAGCGCAGCAACTGCTCGCGACTGGCGGACGGCAGATGCGGAGCGATGACCGCGTCGGTACGCGCGAACGCGATCCCCTGCGCCTCGAGCGCAAGCGGCAACAGCCCTTCGAAATGGTCGGCGTTGACGGCAAGGATGGAATCCTCGCGTCCGCTCGGTTCGATACGAAACTCGGCCGCGTAAGTGGCGCGGAACAGCGCACGCCAGAATTCGTTCGCATCGCCCTGCGGTGGCCCCAGCGCCACGGCCAGCCGTGCCGCGGTTTGCGCGGCTTCTGCCAGGGCACTCGTGATCGCCCGTTCCGCCTGGGCATCGCGTTGCCAGGCCAACACGCTCGGCTGGACGAAGCGCGCCCATATTGTGGTGTCGAAACGTTCGCCGCGCGCGGCGCTGGCGAATGTTTCCAGCGACAGCGTAGCGACCTTGGCGCGCAGCAGTTCGCCCTCGAACTCCCACTCGTGATAGCTCACGCGCGGCCAGATCAGCTCGCGCTGCGGCCCGGGCAGCAGGACATAGAAATCGAGCACACCCTCGCGCGATCCGGTGCGAAGGTTAGATCCATAGAACAGTACCCCCAGCGCCTGATCCATCCCGGCGAGGTGCGCGGCCAGCGCGGCAACTGCGGGATCGACCGCGGTGGCGAGGCTCGACGCAAGGCGCCGCTCAAGCGCAGTCATCATCCGGCCTCATGGCGCGACGAATTCGAGCTCCGGCCCGGTTTCGACCCGATAGTGCCCAGCGGGGAAGGCTTCGCCATCGAGAATGATCTGGTCGTCGATTTCGAGTTCGAAGCAGGTCAATGCAACCTGATGAATGCCTCTTTCGCGCAGGTTGCGGATCTTGCGCCCGATGATGACGGCAGGCAGCAACGCCATCGTCGAGCGGCGCGTCTGGTCGAGCACCGCCAGCTTGAGGCCTGGGCCATGCGCGCCGAAGGGTTTCATCCCGGCCGGGAACCGTTCGAGCGTGGAGGCGAGGAGAAACCGGCGGTAGGCGGGGTCGCCGATGCCGCTGTGCTGGAAGGGGGCGAGAGCAGGGCCCACGAACAGGTCCATCCGCGCGCCACGCCGCCAGGGGTTGCGATTGGTCGCAAAGACCGCCTGCAGCACCGTCCAGGTCGTGGTAGCCGCCACCGCCAGGCTGTTGAACGCGCCAAGCCGGTGCGCGTTTTGCCCGGCCCGCGTCGCCAGCGTGAATGCTCCCGCGCCAAGGACGAAACCCAGCACGCTGGCGCCTGGCACCTGCGGCGAAGAGATGCGAATCGGACGGCGGCGGATGCGTCGGCCATGCTGGAAGGCATGGATCGCACCCTGCAGCGACCAGTTCGAGGGCGCCTCGAGGTCCACGGTCACGGCATTGGTCTTGCCCTTGGGCAGCACTGCGATGGCCGGCCAGTCATCACCGAAAATCCCGGCCCCGCAGGTCAGCACGTCGCGCACTGTGCCATCGCCGCCGTTGATGACCAGCAGATCGATCTCGCGCTGCGCAAAATCGGCCAGTGCCAGTGAGATATGCTCGCGGTCCCCGGGCTGCGCGACGAAGATCAGAGGCGAGGAATCGCAGTCGAGATCCTGCCCCTTGTTGCGGTGGCTGCGCGGATTGTAGATCACTCCCACCTTGGGCGCGGCCCCGCCACGCGTTGCAGCACGCGTGCGGCGCGGGCCGTCAAAGGGCACAACCTGCGGCATCTGTACGAATTCTTTCAGTGTACGCGGCATCGCCGCGCGGCATAGCCCCAAACGACAGCGCTTCACAGGGGTTTTATTGGGGACTTGCTGGCATTGGGCCCGAACTCTACACCCTCTCCCATGCTGACAAATGACCTGCTCGAATCTGCCCGCGGGCTTTCTGCAAACATCGTAGGCCTGCGCCGCGCAATCCATGCCGAACCCGAACTGGGCCTCTACACCCCGGCAACGCTGGCCAAGGTGCGCGAGGCGCTGGCCGATCTGCCGCTCACCTGGCGCGAGGGAACTTCGTGCACCGGCGCGATCGCCACGCTAGAGGGCGCGAAGCCCGGACGCCGCGTACTGCTGCGCGGCGACATGGACGCCCTGCCGATCGACGAGCCGGCAGGCCTCGCCTTTGCCTCGCAAATCCCGGGCCAGATGCACGCCTGCGGGCATGACACGCACACCGCCATGCTGGCGGGTGCCGCGCGGCTGCTGTGCGGCATGCGCGGCGAATTCTCCGGCACGGTCGATTTCATGTTCCAGCCGGGCGAGGAAGGCCATCACGGAGCGCGGTTCATGATCGATGACGGCCTGCTCGATCCATTGCCCGAGGCCGCATTCGCGCTTCACATCATGCCCAATGCCCCCTTCGGCGTGCTGGCGGGCCGCACCGGGCCGCTTATGGCGGCGGCCGACCAGTTCACGATCACTGTGCGCGGGCGCGGCGGACACGCCTCGATGCCGCATGATTGCGCCGATCCGGTGCCGGCGGCAGCCGCGATTGTCGGCGCGATCCAGGCGATGGTGACGCGCCGGTTCAACGCCACCTCGGCGGTGGTGGTCACGGTGACGCAGTTAACCGGGGGCTCTGCGCACAACGTCATCCCCGATACCGCCAGCCTGGGCGGCACGATCCGCACGCTGACGCAGGAAAACCGGGCACGGGTGCGCGTGCTGATCGCCGAGGTCGCAAAGCAAGTCGCCCGCGCCTATGGGGTCGAGGCAGATTGCCGGATCGACGAAGGCTTCCCGGTCACCGTGTGCGATGCCCGCGCGGCCCGGCTGGGCAAGACGGTCGCCACCAGCATCGGTGGCAAGGGAGGCTGGCGCGATCTGGCCGATCCGATCATGGGGGCAGAGGACTTCGCCTATGTGCTCGAGAAGGTGCCGGGCGCGATGTTCTTCCTCGGCGTGGCGGGCGAAGGCGATGACTGGCGGCAATGCTGCGGCATCCATTCACCTCGCATGGTGGTCGATGAACACGCGCTGCCCACCGGAACGGCGATGCTGGCGGGCTGCGCACTCGAATTTCTCGAGCGCGGGTGGGATTAACCCTCCCGCGCTAAAGTAGCGAAGCGGTAGCGCGGAAAACACCCGCTCAAGTAGCGAAGCGGCAGCGCGACCGGTACTTCAGGCAGGGCGCCGCGCGAACACCCCGAACCCGGCGATGATGGCATAGCACAGCGCGGGCAGCGTCAGCGCCATGGCGAGGCCGACCTGATCGGCAAGCGCACCGTAGATCGCCGGGATCACCGCGCCGCCGGCAATCGCGACATTGATGATGCCCGAACCATCCGCCGCGCGCGGCCCCAGCTTCTCACAGGCGAGGCTGAAGATCGTGGGAAACATGATCGAGTTCATCAGGCCCACGGCAAGCAGCGAATATCCCGCCACTGTGCCGGTGGAGTTGGCCGAGATTGCAATCAACGTGATCGCCCCTGTCGCCACCGTCGCCAGCAGCAGGCCAGGGCTTACGAGGCGCAGCAGCCCTGAACCGATGAAGCGTCCGACCAATGCACCGCCCCAATAGAACGAGATAAGCTTGCCCGCGTCCTGCTGGGAAAGATCGAGCACATGCGCCTGCATCAGGTAGTTGACGATGAAGCTGCCGATCGCAACTTCAGCACCGACATAGAGGAAGATACAGGCCGCGCCATAACCGAAGCGCGTCCGCTTGAGCAGCGCCAATCCTTCGACGAGGCTGGTGGCTTCGTGCTTTTCGCCTTTCAGGCGGTTGCGGAACATCCAGACGATGGCCGCCACGACCGCAAGCGCCGCGGCGAGACCGAGATAGCCGCCCACGATCGCCTGGCTCTCCGCCGTGCGATAGGCGTCGAGTTCCGCCCCCGAGAGCTCAGCCGCCGTCACCGTGGCGAGACTCCCAAGGATCAGAATCGCCCCGAAATAAGGGAAAATCGTCGTCCCCAACGAATTGAAGGCCTGGGCGAAGGTCAACCGGCTGTGCGTCGTCCGTGCCGGGCCGAGCAGGCTGATCAACGGGTTGGCGACGATCTGGACCAGCACCACGCCGGTCGCGAGGATGAAATAGGCAAAGAGGAAGACCACAAACAGTGCCGACTGGCTGGCCGGAATGAACAACAGGCAGCCCGCCATCATCGTCAGCAGGCCCGCAACCGCGCCGCGCATATAGCCGATCCGCTTGACCAGCCGCGCGCCCGGAATGCCCACCACCGCATAGGCGATGAAGAAGCAGAACTGGACCAGCGAAGCCTCGAAGTAGGAGAGCGTGAACAGCTCCTTCAGCTTGGGGATGATCACATCGTTGAGCGAGGTGATCCCGCCGAAGATGAAGAACAGGCCGAACACGAAATAATTGAGGCCTGGCGCATCGATGGGCGTGCCGTGCTCCTCGACCGGGAATGGGTCGGTGCTCGAAGCGATATCGGGTGCCAGTGCCATATCAGTTATCCTCCCTTGGCGATGGCGATCGATTATTCGCCGCCCATTTGCCGCGCCTCTGTCTAACACCCGTTTTTTCTGCGTCCATGGGCATATGTATGCGCGCGCGAATGGCCGTCAGAACGAGCACCCGGTTCCTTCGGCCATGTCTTCGCGTACGATCGCCGCGATGCTCAGCCGCAGCACGCCTTGCGAGGTCATCGCCAGCCGATCGCTTCCTTCGGGCAGGCATGCTGCGCTCAGCACCATTTCGCGCCAACCCTTGCCTTCGGCGACTGCGAACGCGTGGGTAAGATCGATGCTGGCATCGCCCGCGCCCAGCGTGACCGGCCCCGCCGGACGCTGGTCAACCGCATAAGCGATCCGTAAACCCCCGCGCCCCGCGGGCCCCTCTATCACCAGGGTTGCGCCCGGCTGAAAACTGACCGCGCGCGCATCTTCCTGCGCATTGCGATCGATGCCGCGCGCGGTGATGCCGTTGGCGTTGCCCCTGAAATCGGGAAGCGGCGCGTCGGCGGCAAACACCCGCGCGCCATCGGCCAACCGGCCTCCTTCGAACCAGTGGGTCCCGAGCTGCACCTCCAGCGCCCCGCACGCCTCGTCGAGCGACGGCATGGGTGATCGGTCGGCGATTTCGCGGCCGTAGCCGAAAGCGAAAAGCGCACCTTCAGGTCCGTTGACCGGGCCGCCATCGCACTTTGCTGGCCAGCTGAACGAGAGGCGTCCGCCCGCCGGCCGGGCGCCGAACAGCACATCGGCCACCCCGCCACCTTCGCTGCCCGGCAGCCAGGCCGCGACAAATGCGTCAGCCGCGTTGAGCTCGCGGTTCATCCACAGCGGGCGGCCCGAAAGCAGCACCGCAACCGTGGGCACGCCCTGCGCCTTCAGCCGACGAAGCAGTTCCAGCCCCTCCTCGTCACGCAGTGCCAGGTCCTTGCGATCGCCGACGAATTCGGCATAGGGCTTCTCGCCGAACACCACCACGGCCACGTCCGGGCGCTGGTCGAAACTGCCGTCTACAGACAATGTGGCGTTTCCGTCGGATTCGCGCGCCGCCGCTTCCAGTCCGTTCCAGATCGAAGTCGCGCCCGGAAAGTGTCCATTGGTCAGCTCGCCGCCGCCTTGCCAGGTCAGCGTCCAGCCGCCGTTCTGCTGTGCGATATTGTCGGCCGCGCTTCCTGCAACCAGAATGCTGGCCCCGGCCTTCAGCGGCAGCACGCCGTCGTTCTTGAGCAGGACCAGCGATTTGGCGACCGCTTCGCGCGCAATCGCGCGGTGTGCCGGATTGCCCAGAATTTCCCAATTGCCTGCATTGGGCCGCGCCGAAGGCTTGACGCCGCCCAGGATTCCGGCGCGCTGCTTGAGGCGCAGCACGCGCATCACCGCTTCGTCAATTCGCGCCATGGGGATGGTGCCATTGTGCGCTTGTGCCAGCAGGCTCGCGTGCAGCGCCTTCCAGTCTTCAGGAACCATGTAGATGTCGAGGCCCGCCAGCAGCGCCTGCGGGCAATCGGAATTGGTGCATCCGTCAATCTGGCCGTGGCCGTTCCAATCGCCCACCACGATGCCATCGAATCCAAGTTCGCCGCGCAAAAGCCCGGTCAGCAGCGCGCCGTTGCCGTGCATCTTCAGTCCGTTGATCGAATTGAAGCTGGCCATCACCCCTTCGACGCCTTGCGCGATCGCGGCCGGATAAGGCACGACGTGGATCGCCTTGAGCGCCTCAAGATTGCCGTTGACGTCGCCCTGGTCCACGCCTCCAGCGGTGCCGCCGTCGCCGAAGAAGTGCTTGCCAGTGGCGATGACGCGGCCCGCGCCAAGGTAATCGGCATCGCCGCGGCGGCCCTGCAAGCCTTCAACCATTGCCGCGCCCATCTGGGCGACCAGATGCGGATCTTCGGAATAGCTTTCGTAGGTGCGGCCCCACCGGTCGTCGCGGGCGACGGCAATGGTCGGCGCGAAGGTCCAGTCGAGGCCAGTGACCTCGATCTCGAGCGCGGTGGCCGCACCGATGCGCCGGACAAGATCGGGATCACGCGTCGCGCCCAGGGCGACGTTGTGCGGGAACAGCGTCGCGCCGATGACGTTGCTGTGCCCGTGCATCGCATCGGCCGCCCAGAGCGCAGGGATCGCCGGTTCGCCGCCCGGCAGCGGAGCGGTTGAGGCTTCCCAGAAGGCGTCGGCAAGCGCCAGCCATTCGGGCGCGGGGGCGAGATCGTCACCCCCTGGGCCGGAATTGCCGCCATTGAGCACCGATCCGAACCGGTATTCGCGCACATCGGCAGGCGTGATCGAGCCGATATCGGGTTGGATCAGTTGCGCGACCTTGTGCTCGAGGCTCATCCGCGCGAGCAGCGCCGATAGATCGGCGGACTGCTTCGCTCCCTGCGTCGGCGGAGCCGTGACATTGACCGCATCGCCCACGGCGACCGGAGTGCAACCGGCAAGTCCCAGCGCACCCATGATGGCGACTGCCCGCAAGCGCATATCAGGTATCCCCTCCGTCTCTCGAAATGTGTTGATGTTAACGTTCTCAAACCGGCTTTGCATGCCCGAAAGTAAAAAGCAAGGACCCATGTCCGGGGTTCATCGAACGTGTGATCGGGATCGTGTTCGACGAATTTGGCGATGCGCTGGCGCTGGCCAAGCACGAATGGAAGAAGAAGGCGCACATCCTCAAGATCATTCTCTACGGCTCGTTTGCGGGCGGAACCTGGATCGACGAGCCACACACTGCCAAGGGCTACCAGTCCGATTACGATCTGCTGATCATCGTCAACGACAAGCGCATCGCCGATAGGGTCGCCTATTGGCTCAAGCTCCAGGAACGGCTCAACCGTGAGCTGGCGATCACCGGAACGCTGCGCACCCCGGTCAACTTCATCGTCCATACCTTGCAGGAAGTGAACGACGGGCTTGCGCATGGGCGCTATTTCTTCATGAATGTCGCCAAGGACGGGATCGCGCTCTAACAGTCGGACGACACCGCATTGCATCAACCAAAGCCCAAGACCCCGGCATAGGCGCTGGCGATGGCGATGGCGCAGGAGAATTTTGACGAGCGCTACATCGGCATCAGCCGCAGCACGCTCTACGTCCTCATCGCCAGGGGCGAGATCGAGATCGTCAAGCAAGGTTGCTCAACACTTGTGCTGACTGAAATCCTCAGGGGACTAATTGCAAGGCTCCAGTCGACCAATGCCGTGCTTCAAGGACGGCCTCTCTCCCCCCATGTAGTCCAACGGGGAAACTGATTCCGATCGGCAGCCAATCAGGTTTCGCGAATAATCAGTTCGGTGGGAAGAAATTCCGATTCGGCCGCAGACAGGTTCCGCTCCATCGCCTTGGCCACCAGCATCCGCGCGGCGCGGATCGAATTCTGCGAAATGGTTGACAGGCGCGGCCTGATGAACCGGCAATATTCGATGTCATCATATCCGATGATGCTGACGTCCGACGGGATGGCCCTGCCGCGGGTCGTAAGCGTGTTGATCGCGCCGATAGCGGACACGTCATTGACGCTGACGATGCCTGTGACAGGCCGACCCGACTCGAGGAAATTTTCCACCGCGGCAGAGGCTGCGTCGACGTCGAGACGGCACTCGACATGAGCGGCATTGGCCCCCAGGTCCTGCGCGGCCTTGTGAAAGCCCAGGTATCTCTGGCTCATTTCCGGGCCGAGCGTATCTCCCAGGAACAGCAGGTCTCTGTGCCCGGTACGCACCAAGTGCGAAGCCGCCTTGTACCCGCCGGCAAAGTTGTCGCTTCCGACCGAACAATAGGCCTGATCCTCCATCCGCGCACCCCAGACGACGAAATTTCGCCACCGCTCCGCCGCTTTGTTCAGACCTTCGTGGAGAAGCCCCTGGCCCAGCACGATCGCCGAGCCGTTCGACGTCGTCTTGAAAAACGCTTCCAGGTCGTTATCGCCCGTCGGCGAGATCGCACTGAGGACCAGATCGCAGTCGCAGGTCCGCGCTTCGTCGCCGATGTGGGCCAGCAATTCCAAAAGGAAGGGTTCCCTGAGGCTTCCGGTCCTGGTCGGAAGGCGTGGGATGACAATATGGATCTGTCCGTTGCAGCTGGATTGCAGGCCAAGATACTTGCCCACAGGAAACCCGTAATCGTGGGCCATCTGCCAAATCCGGCCCTTGGTCGCCTCGTTGATCCGGGGATCGTCACGCAGAGCACGGGAAATCGTCGACGCCGAAAAACCCGACAGTCTTGCCAAATCGGATAACCTGGTGACCGGCCCCGGGTCCGGTTCATTCTGTACAATCAACATTCCACCCCTACCCGCATCGCGACCTGACGCAGCTCACCCCAATCCTGCCAGCAAAGGCCCCACACCCTTAATGGCCGTGCGCGTGGTTCGCGCATACGAATTCAATGCAGGAGTTCTCCGCAATAATCCACCCACTTTTAACAAAAGTCCGCAATTTTTGGCTTTGACAGTGCAAAAAATTGCACATAAGTGCGCAATTCATTCATTTTGAAGTTGCTGCCACAGGATCCAGTCGCCGGAGTGGGCGAACCAGGACCGTGGCTTTTTGGGAGGAGGATACTATGAGGCGTCTTTCACGCATATTGCTTGTTACTTCGACGTCGCTCGGGGCAATGTGCTCGGCCACCATGGCCCAGGCACAGGATACCGGCTCGGCTGACGAGGTCGTGGGCGAGGACATTGTTGTCACCGGCATCCGGGCAAGCCTCGAAAGCGCGCGCAACATCAAGTTGAATTCTTCGGGAATCGTCGATTCGATCGCGAGCGAGGACATCGGCAAACTGCCCGACGCGAACGTAGCCGAATCTCTGCAACGTATCACCGGCGTTTCGATCGACCGGTCGGGTGGCGAGGGCGCCTTCGTGACGGTGCGCGGCTTCGGTCCTGAATTCAACACCACACTCGTCAACGGGCGTCAGATTGCCACTTCGACCGATCCCAGCCAGGCGGGTGGCCGGGCATTCTCGTTCGATACACTGGCATCGGAATTGATTACAGGCGTCGATGTGTACAAGTCTTCGACCGCACGGTTGCAATCGGGCGGCGTGGGTTCGACCTTGTCGATCCAAACTGCACGGCCATTCGACTTCAATGGCCTGAAGGTTTCGGCCACCCTTGGCGGAAACTATGAAGAGAATTCCAAGGAAGCCTCGCCAGAGGGGTCGTTCCTGATTTCCGACACCTTTGCCGACGACACGTTCGGAATTCTGATTTCAGCCAGCTACAGCCAGAGACAGACGGAGCTCCAGACTGCCAAGACTGACGGCTGGCTGGTGAACCCCGATGTGCCGCTGGCGCAGGTCAACGGCGGCGCTGGCACCGTTTCTTCCAGCAATCCCAACGGCAACCTGTTCATTCCGCAGAACTTCGACCGGGTCGTCACCGAGGAAAGCCGCGAGCGCATCGGCGGCACCGTGGCGCTGCAATACCGCCCCAACGACGATATGGTCCTGACCATCGATGGGCTGTATTCCAAGTTCGACAACGATACGGCCGTACGTTCCTTCGGACATTGGTTCACGGCATCGAACCTGACCAACGTCACCACCGATGCAAACGGCACCGCGATCGACCTGACGCAAGCCACCGGCATCGCCACCGACTTCCACTTCAAGACCTTCGACAAGGAAACCGAAACCTGGCAGGTCGGTGGCAATCTGGATTGGCAGATCAGCGACCAGATCAACGGTTCGTTCGATGTTTCATACTCGCAGGCCCAGCAGTTCCCCAACAACGGCGCACAATCGTCGCTGGCGTTGCTCGGCTATCTCACCGGTTCGGTTCGTTACCAGAACGACGGTTCGACCCTGCCGCTGATCACCGAAACGCTTCCCACCTTCGCCGATCCGGTCAACCGGTGCGGCTCGGCGGTAACCGATTCCGGTGTTCCCGCCGATCCGACTGTTGCCGGCGCCGGCCAGCCACTGTGCCAACATGTCATGTTGCAGCGCGGCTTCGGCATCAACGACAAGGTTTTCCAGCTGCGCAGCGACTTCGCATATGAAGGCGACAGCGATGAAGGTCTGAAGAAGCTCTCGTGGGGCACTTACTTCTCGCGCGACGAGAAGCAAACCTCCTTCTTCTCGAACGACGGTGGAACGGGCTGCACGACTTGCGGATACAACCTGCCGGTACCGCCGGAAGTGGCCATTTCGCTGTTCAACGCCGGGGGCAACTTCCTGAACGGTGTTTCCGGCGCGGATCGCCTGGTCCTTCAGTGGCCGACCTTCGACGGTCAGGCCGTGTTCGATGCGATCACC
>PNJY01000041.1 GCA_013822125.1 Erythrobacter sp.
GATGCGTGGGTCTCCGGCGATGCGCAGGTCTCCGGCAATGCGCGGGTCTCCGGCAATGCGTGGGTCTCCGGCAATGCGCAGGTCTACGGCAATGCGCAGGTCTCCGGCAATGCGCGGGTCTCCGGCAATGCGCAGGTCTACGGCAATGCGCAGGTCTCCGGCAATGCGCGGGTCTACAAAGTCAACCTCACTGCCGTTCGCAGCGACAACTACACGTTCACTGTTGCGCCGACGCCTGAAGGCCCGCGCGTGATTGCGGGGTGCCGATATTTCTCATTTGAGGAAGCTCGCGAGCATTGGAGCAAGACCCGCGGTGGAACCCCACTTGGCGAGGAAACTTTCGCAATTCTTGACCTGTTGGAAACGCAGGCACGTATCCACGGCTTTGATAAGCCAATCGCCTGATCGATTAACGCTTTTGATGGAGCGAAAACAATGGACGATACCGCCACGCATATTCTCAATTGGTGCGAAAATTCCGCGCCGCATTATCGGCGATTGAATCGCCTTATCCCTGGCAATTACACCACGGCGCGCGAGCACGCCTATGAGGCGTTCAAGCTTGCCAGCGACGTTGCCGCCCTGATGGTGCGCGCGGGTGATCTGTCGCGGATGAAACTTGACGCAGCGGACATTCTGCGCGCCGCGGCTCTCATAATTGAGCGGGAGCCTGTGGCATAAGTGAAATCCACCATGACGCTGACCGGCCAGGATGGGTGCCGAAAGTCGCGCGGCGCGTCTATGCGCTGGCAGAAATATGATCTTTGACGGAAAGGAATTCTCATGTCTGTGCAACTGCGCCCCGATGAAGCCCTAGAGGCTCTGCGAGCTGTCGACCCTGAGAGCGCCGAACGGTGGGAAGCGATTTTGTGCGCCGCCACAACCGCGATCGGCGCGGAATTGGCGCGGCACTTCGATTGCGTCTCAGGCGTCGCGACAATGGAGGGAACCGCCTTCGGCGGAATCTGTGTGCCGATGAATCCGGCGCGGCATGATCAGCCGTTGCCTGACGGGTGGGACCTGTTGGACGACGGCGCGCGCGGCGAATGGGAAGCCGAGTGCGAGCGCTTGGCGGCGTGGGGGGAAGCCTGATGCACGTGCTCGGAATGGACCTTGTCGGGGAGACAGCGGCGGCGCGTCTCCATCATAAAGCAACGTCCTGCCCTGCTAACTGGTTTAGCCTTGCTATGTTACTGGATGGTGGGTTATGTCTCGCCGCTCGCGGTGAGGCCTTCGAGCCTTTCGATTTGTAAACAAATGAAAAGCCCCGAAAACCTTGGCGGGCTCTCGGGGCTCTTGTTGGCGGTGCGCTGACACAGGCAGGGGCAGCGGGTGCAAGAGTTACCGGACATTCTGAAAGGTGTAAAGGTCTTTCCGTGCGTGCCGCTCGGCAAGCTTCCTGCGACTAAGGAAGGCTGGTACGTCGCCACCAGCGACTCGAGCCAGGTTGCCGAGTGGCAGCGCATTAATCCAGATTTCAATTGGGCGGTTGCGACCGGCCCGAGCGGGCTTTTCGTCATTGATATCGATCCGCAGGGGCTCGACTGGTGGGCGAAGCTGCTGGAGCGCGATGCTGACATAAGGGAAGCCGTCGGCAAGGCGTTTCAGGTCCGCACGCCCCGCGGTGGTTTGCACGTCTATTTCAGAGGCGAGGGGCCTAGCACTGCTTCGCGCATTGCCGAAGGGATCGACACGCGCGGCGGGATCAGGAAGGACGGCAAAATCGTTTCGGGCGGCTATGTGCTGTTGCCTGGATCGCGAACCGACAAGGGCACTTATGAGGCGTTGCCTGGGGGCCAAATCCTGCCGCTCCCGTCCTCGATCGCAGGGATCATTCCGGAGAGAGCCAAGACGGACACCCTTGGCCTTGCGAAAAATCCTGATGCCGACCAGCCGCGCAACGTGTCATGGGCGCTTGATCTGATTAAATCCTACGTTGCGGGCGGGCGCGTCTCGATCGAAGGGCGCGGCGGAAATAATACCGCTTTTCAGGTCGCTGCCTCGATCCTCGATAAAGCCATTTCGCCCGCCGTCTGCTTTGATCTCTTGTGGGAACATTGGAACCCGCATTGCTCGCCCCCTTGGGATGAATGGGAAATCGAGCAGATCATTCGCAACGCTGCCAGCTACGGGGAGGACACAGAGGGCGGCGTCAAGGGATTTCAGGCGAATGAAGATGCGTTCGCGGCTTTCGTCGGGCAGGAATTCGAGCCGCCTGCCCCTGTCGAGCGATCCCGCGACAAAATCCATTTTCTCCACGAATACGCGGACGGCGTCAATGATCCGGCTTGGCTGATCCCGAACGTGTTGCCAGCACAGGGAACCGGAATGCTCTACGGGGAGAGCGGCAGCTACAAATCGTTCCTGACGCTCGACATGGCCTTGTGCTTGGCGTTCGGAGTGCCTGGTCAATGGAACGCGCCGCCCGTCAAGAATGACGTGCTATTCTTCGCCGGTGAAGGGCCGGTTGCGACCGCGAAAAAGCGCTGGCCCGCCTGGATGGAATGGCAGGAAATCGAATTCCGGAATGATCACCGGTTTCTGATCAAGGATCGCGTGCCGCTTTATACAGACACGCAATCATGGGAGAACGTGAAAGCTGATCTCGCCGAGTTGAAGGCCAAGCCGTCGCTGATCGTGATCGACACGCTCGCGCGGCTGCTGACGGGCATGGACGAAAATTCGGCCAAAGACGCAACGATGGTGACGACGTTTCTGGAAAGCCTCGCGCGCTACTATGAGTGCTTTGTGCTCGTGGTGCACCACACCGGCAAGGATCAAGCGAAGGGTGCGCGCGGCTCCAGCGCCTTCCACTCCAACTTCGACACTGTAATCAGCACCAAATTGAAACAGGGCGGTTCGGAATTGCGCGTCCGCAAACAAAAGGATGCTGACGTTTCGGACGAATTGAGTTACTTTGCCGTGAAGGAAATCGGCCCGTCGATTGTTCTGGAGCGGACGGCAAATCTCGCAGACATGAGCCCGAGCAAAGCGCAATCCAGCCGCTACGCATGGGCGAGCGTTGAGGAAGTCACACGCGTTCTGGCGGGCCTTGGCGGCGAAACGAGCGCCGCGGTGCTCGAAATCGAGATCGCCGGAAAATACGGGATCGACCGTGACGTGGTGAAAAAGCAGTTGGCGAAGAATGATGCGCTCACCTTCCTGCGACCGGCGCAAGGCAAATGGGCAATTCCCAAGATGGAGTTTGATCTGTGACGGCGTGGTATAATGAGCCCGATCCTTACGCTGCGGCATGGCTGCGCAATCTGATCGCGGCGGGGCATATCGCGCCTGGCGTCGTCGACGAGCGGAAAATTCAGGACGTCGAAGCTTGGGAATTGGAAGGCTATACGCAATGCCATTTTTTCGCTGGTATCGGCATCTGGAGCGCTGCCTTGCGCGCCGCAGGCTGGCCGGATGACATGCCAATCTGGACGGGCTCTTGCCCCTGCCAGCCGTTTTCGAATGCAGGAAAGAGAAAAGGAACCGACGATGACCGACACCTGTGGCCCTACTGGATCGCGCTCATTGCCGAGCGCCGCCCTGCAATCGTTGTTGGAGAACAAGTTGCGAGCAAAGACGGACTTGGATGGCTCGATATTGTATCGGCTGATCTGGAAAGAGAGGATTACGCCCTCGGGGCTGTCGATCTGTGCGCTGCGGGGTTCGGCCAAGCGCATCTACGTCAACGCCTTTATTTTGTCGGGTTGGGTATCCCCGACTGCACAAGATCATTCGAGAGGGTCGAAAGATCCTCGCCCGCAAGACACGGGAATTCCTCTGTCACAGCAAGCAGTCTTAGCCGGTTGGCCGACAGCTTGCGCGCAGGATGGGCGCAATGGGGGTCCAGGGCAGGGCATCGACCGATTGCCCGGAGCGGCGGCGATGCTCCGAGCCCCGTTTTGCATTCGGGGAAAACTCGACTTCTCGACAATGCAGATTGGTTATTCTGTCGAAACCCTGCCGGAGAACCAAGCTGGAGGCCCGTTGAATCCAAACCACAGCCGATGGTTGATGGGGCTACCGAGAGTTTGGGACGAGTGCGCTCCAGACACGTTGCCGAAATCGAAAGAGAAATCGCTCAATGGGCGATCCAATACCAAACCGACGCCGGAAAAGCGTTGTTTGATTTGCGGCAGTCGTTTCTGGCGCAAGCGCTTCAAGAGTGGAACGCTGGAGGACTACCAAGCATATCTTCGGCGGCAGTTTTGCTCACTTTCATGCGCCAACTCGCGGAGCAAGGGTGGGTTTTCTCGGAAAGCCTATCATGCGAGAGCCCGAAAGCACAAGAAAGCACAATGCGAGTGTTGCGGCGCTTCGACGAAATTACACGTGCATCATGTAGACAAAAATTGGAAGAACAACGATCCGAGCAATCTCCAAACGCTTTGTGTGTTTTGTCATCAATTCTGGCACGCCACGCATCGCAGGCTTGGAGTGAAGCCTACGAAACGTATGCCTCTCTTGGATTTCCTCTCCGTCACGGAGTTAGAAATCGAGCAGGCAAATTGCGCGCCTACGGAAATGGGCTCGACTTCGCGACGGCGCGAGGCTTCTGCGAAGCCGTCGCCGAAATCGTTGGAATACGACCTGTAGCGGAGTTTGATCTATGAGCGTGCAATTCTCATGGGAGGAACGGCCGTGAGCGGTCGGGAATTCTGGAAAGGCGAGACGGCGGGAATCGTTAAGGCGATGAAGGCCAGCGGCAACCGTGAAGGCGTCATCGCGAATTGGAAAGAGGGGCTTCGCTTGTGGGCCGAGGCTAACCCGAACAATCCTGACGCTGCGGCGGCGCTCGCATGGCTTCCCCACTGGCGCGTCAGGCCCTTTTACAGCGCCGACGAATTAGCGCCGCTGTGGCCCGCGCTCGCAATCGCAATCGGCCACACCGTCAAATGGCCTGCCGTGCTGAAATCCGCGAAGCGCTTGGAATTCGAATTAGATTATGCAGGACTTCCCTCACGCTTTATGCTAGGGAGAAAATACTACATCGTCGAGCGCATTCACTATTGGACGGACGCGAGCCATGAAGAAATCGAAAGGGAATTCGATGCACAGCGTTGAAGAAATGGCGCGAGCCGGTTGCACCACTCCTCGCGGGGTCCGTTTCTGGGAAGAGAAGGGCTTGCTCGGCACGGTCGAGCGATCCGACAAGGGTACGCGGCGCTACACGCCCGAGCAGCTTGACAAGGCCAAGATCATCGCCGCAGCGACGTTCGGCGGCTGGAGCTTGGAGCAAGTCGGCCTCATGCTGACCGAATGGGGGCCGGAAGTTTACGACGCGATCCTCACGCGCCTGTCCGATCAGATGCGCGCCGCGATCCGGCTCGGTGAGGATTTGCCGAAGCCGCCCGAAACGTCCACCGCGCAGGAGTTTGATCTGTGATCATCCAGACAGGCACCCCGCGCGAGACAGGGCACTACGTCTGCTACATGCACGGCGTGGAAGTGCCGACGGTTGTGCGCTTCTGGCTCGCGGGCGGGCATGGGTGGCTCAACAGCCTCAAGGAACCTGTCGCCGGCACCGTGGCCGGCTGGATCGGCCCGCTGCCCTATATGGACGCAACCCCGAGCCCGTGCGAGTATGATCTGTGAGCGCCGAGGGTTTCCGCTTCGAGCCTGAGAAACCGCCGAAGTTTCCGGCGCTGATCATGCGCGCCTACGTCGGCGAAAATCAATTCATCGAGTGGATTTTCACGCCGCCGAATGATGCCGGTTGGTTCGATTACAAATTCGAGGCCAAGCAGGACAATGGCGTGCTGCATATCAATTTCGATCACTCGATTATGACTCCGAGGGCCGGATGACTTACCCTATCTCAATAGGCGATAGGTTCGGTAAACTCGTCGTCGAGCAAATTCGAAAAGGAAATTCCGGCACCAAGCGACGGGCTATTTGCTCCTGCGATTGTGGGGAAAAATACGAAGCAGATTGCAACCGGATTTGGCTTGGTCAAACGAAGCAATGCTACAAGTGCTCAAATCCGAAATGGTTTCACGGGATCGAAAGCCATATTCGAGCGCAGTATGTTAACTATCGTGGTGGTGCTACAAGGCGGGGTTACGATCACGAATTGAGCATTCACGAATTTCGTGAAATTTATCTTGCAGATTGTTTCTATTGCGGACTGTCTCCCGCTAAAGGAATTGATCGCAGGGATAACAATGTAGGGTATCTCGTGAAAAATTGTGTTCCGTGCTGCAAACATTGCAATCTTGCAAAAAGAGATATGCCGGAAACTGACTTTCTTAATTGGGTTGCGCGCATCGCTGCCAAACAAGGATTTTCGCTGTGAAGGTTGAAGAAAACGGGCAGAATTTTATCCTTCGCGTCCCTGTCTTAGACAAGCGAACCATAGCAAATCTAATGGCTTATCGCGGGCTCACCTTCTCCACGAGCGCGAGCAGCCGTCACGAGGCCGTGCTTTTCACGACCAATCCCTATTCCCTTGCCGATCTCGCCGACGTCAGTTTGCCGGTGCTCGGCCCCTATCGGCAGCAAATCGAGAAGTCGCGGGCACTCGACGGCAAAGGCACTCGCAAGCTTCCTCCAGGCGTCGAGTTGTGGGAGTATCAAAAAGCGTCTTTGGATTATTTGCTGGCGCGCGGCGGCGGCATCAACGGGGACCAACCTGGCTTGGGAAAAACGATCACGTCGATCGCTTATGCGAATGAGCGGGAAGCCACTCGCGTTCTCGTGATTGTGCCGGCGTCGGTGCGGTTGCAATGGGAGGAACAGATCAAGCGCTTTTCGACGATCCCGAACGTCAAGGTTGCATGTATGCTCAAGGTGAAGGACGGAATTCACCCGACGGCGAATTATCAAATCATCAGCTATGACGCCGCCCGAAATCCGGCAATCATCCGCGCGATCTCAAAATATGATTGGGATTTGTTAGTTTGCGACGAAGCGCACAAGATGAAGAATATTGATGCGTTGACGACGCGGGCGATCCTTGGAAATTCCCGCGGCGAATATCAGCATGGCGATCACAAAATGAAGGCAATTGCTGGATACTGCCGCGAGCATTTGGCGCTGACGGGCACGCTCTTGCTCAATCGCCCGAGCGAAGCTTACGTGCTATTCCGGTTTTTCGATTGGGAAGCTATCGACTTCGCGAGCGAGGAAAAATTCAAGGAACGCTACAACCGGCAAGCTGATCTTAAAACGATCGAGGGCAAGCGGTTCAAGCTGGAGAGCACGTCTCTGGAATCCGAATTGCAAAACCGGCTGCGAGTGAATGTCATGGCACGGCACGAGAAAAAGGACGTCCTCACATTCATGAAGCCACCGCGATACGCCATCGTGCGCTGCCAAGACGACGGCGAGGTGCAGGGTGCGCTTGCTGCCGAAGGTTTGCTTGGGATTTCGATTGACGAAATCCAGACGACTAAGGATTTTGAAATCCTGGGGCACATTGCCGAAGCGCGCAGGCTCATGGGCGTCGCGCTCGCGCCGCAGATCGCCGAGTATGCCACCGACTTCCTCGAAGGCAGCGACGAAAAGCTGGTGATCTTCGGCTGGCATTTGGAAGTTCTCGACATTTTCGAAAGCGAATTGTCCCGCTTTGGGACCGTGCGCGTCGACGGGCGGAAATCCCCGCAGGCACGTGCGAAAGCTGTTGACGATTTCGTAAATCGCGCTAACGTGCGCGTGTTCATTGGCAATATCCAGGCAGCGGGCACCGGCTTGGATGGTTTGCAAAAGGCTTCTTCGCGGTGCTATTTGGCAGAGCCTGATTGGGTGCCGGCACAGAATGAGCAAGCCGTCTCTCGCCTCGATCGCTTCGGCCAAGAGAACGTAGTCACTGCGGAGATTTTCGTCGCGCCTGGATCAATCTCGGAAAAGATTTTGGTTAGGGCTCTCGAAAAGCTCAACACGATTCATAAGGTGCTCGATCACAAGGAAGGAAAGTAGCATGCACGTCCATATCAATCTGCATCTGTCGGGGATGATCGCAATCGCCGATCTCGCGAAGATCGGCCATCTGATCCAGCCGGATACCTATGCCGAAGGTGACGCGATCCCGACCACGGGAAAGTCGACGCTGTCGAGCCCGAGCCTTACCGATGCGGCTCCGACTCCTGTGGTCGAACCGTCGGCGCTCTCGGCGGCTGCGAAAGCATCCCCGCCTGCGAGTGATCCCAACGAGATCGATGCGCACGGCTGGCCGTGGTCGCCGGAATTGCACGCGTCGACCAAGGGCACCACGAAGGACGGCCTGTGGCGGATGAAGGTGGGGGTGTCGCGTCCGGACCCGAAGCCTGGTTTCCCCAAGACGACCGAAACACCTTCGTCGACTTCGACTCCTTCCCAGGCGTCGCCGGCTGCAAGTGGTGCGACGGAACCGGCTGGTTCTTCGCCGACCGAGGCACCCGCATCTGCTGCTGCATCGCAGGAGGATGACGACGAATTCGCCGCCTTCCGTGAAGCCGCTGCCAAGGCCGATGCCGCCGACAACGCCGCTGCCGCCAACGTCCCGCCGCGTACCTACACTGACGCCGATCTCGGCGCGCTGTGCAACCAGGCCGCGGTCAAGATGAATGACCCCGCTCCGGTCAAGGCGATCATCGCCGAATTCGTGCCCGCGGGCGAAGTGGCGCACAGCCGCAACGTGCCGGCTGACAAGCGCGCCGAATTCGTGAAGGCGGTCGAAGCCAAGGCGGGGATCGAATTCGCGGGCTAATCCCCCGCGAACCGTTGGGCCGGTCGCCTTTCTGCGACCCGAGGATGGCCGGCCCAACACCACAACGAAGAAACCACGAAGCAGCCAAGGAATTTGATATGATCCATCTGGAGCATTCCCCGCTAGGCGGCTCAGGCGCTCACAGGTTCATGACGTGCGCAGGCTCGTTCCTGCTACATCGGCATCAACTGGAAAACGACGAATTCGAGAACATCGAAAGCGAATTTGCGTCTCGCGGCACCGCAGCGCACGAATTGGCCGCTCGCGCTATCATCGAGAACACCGAACCTTTCGAATATCTCGGTGAGGACTTCGGCGGCTATCTCGTCGGCTGGCCTGGCGGAATTTCGCTCGATGCCACGCACGTCTATTTCAACGAGTGCTTGGGCATCGTCGACCGTCAAGGCTTCGGGCGCGTGCTGGTGGAAGAAACCATCCACCTTCCCGATCTGCACCCGCTGCTGCGCGGCACGGTCGATTTCGGCTATTACAATGCCATCGCCCTGTGGCTTCGCGACTACAAGAATGGCGAGGGCATCGGCGTCGCTGCTGGCGGCAACCGGCAGCTTCTCTATTACGCTTTCCTGATGATCATGGCCGACGAGCACTTACGCAATCTGCCGCGAGACTTCCCTTGCGATCTCGGTATCGTCCAGCCGAATTTCTACGGCATTTTCGAAGAACCGGATACGTGGGTGACGACGATTGGCTACGTGCTCGATTGGGGGCACAACGAATTGCTGCCCCGCATGAATGCGTTGATGCGCGCACAGGATATCGACGAAAGCGATTTCGTACCTGGTTCGCACTGCCAGTTTTGTCCCGTCCTGCTTGACTGCCCCAAGATGCAGCAAGCTTTCCGTGAATACGTCGAAGGTTCGGAGGATTTCGTTCTCATGCTCACAGATGAAGAATTGGACCGCTACTATTCGCAGCGGGAATACGCACGGCGCTTCATGAACGCGCTCGAAGCCACGGTGCACGCTCGCTTGATTGGCGGTGCGAAAATCCCGAGCGCCAAACTGGTCGAGAAGAAAACCAACCGTGTGTGGAAGCCTGGAGCACAAGCCGCCCTCACTGCGGCATTCGGCGACAAGGCTTTCACGCCGCGCGAGATCAAGAGCCCCGCGCAGATCGAGAAGCTGTCCAGCCGTGGCAAGGAATTGGCGCTCGAATTCGGCTACAAGCCCGAGAGCGTCGGTCTATCCGTTGCGCCGATCTCTGATCCCCGTCCCGCTGCGAAGCCCAAAACGAATGCGGCGGTGTTCGAAGCGCATGCACAGCGCCCCGAGGAATTGGGTTTCTAGGCACATGATTGTGTGCTAGATCAATCCGGCACGGCGGTTCCGTGCAGCAACGATGAAACTAAGGAAAACTGACAATGGCTGAAACTCACCGCTACACGCTCGTCAAGCCCGCTCGGCTTCTCTATTCCTCGATCACCGTCAAGTCGGCTCCCCGCGGTGTGCAGAACGCCACGCCGAAGTTTTCGGGCACGTTCGGTCTGGAGAAGGAAGATTTCGACGCCGTCGTGCAGATCATGGTCAATGCAATCAAGGCCGAACTCGGCACCTTCACCAACCCTGGCGACTACTACCTTGCCTGCATGAGCGGCGCGACGGCAGGCAAGCGGGCGCTCCAGAAGGCCGAATTGGACGCGGCGGGCAAGTCGCCCGATGAAGCGTTCAAGATCAAGGAACGGGCGCAACAGCGCGCCGATCTCTACGCTCCGTTCGCTGGCATCCTCACCGCCTCGTCGCAATTCGACGTCGCCCTTGCGCGGCTCGAAGCCGGCAAGATCATCGACATTCCCGATGAAGAACACGCTCGCGCGCAGGCCGGAAAGGATCTGTTCTACCCTGGCGCTTACGTCGTGCCCGCCATCACCTTCAAGGCGTTCCGGCGCAAAACGCTCGATGCCAAGGACGGCACGACCGCCTATCTCCAGAATTGCCTTTTCGTCCGCAAGGGCGAGCGGCTGTCGACGGGTGGCGGCGCGGACAACTCGCAGGTGTTCGGCGGCTTCGCAGGCTACTCGGATTTCGATCCGACCGCAGGCGCTCCGAGCAATTCCGACTTCGAGCAACCGAAGGAAGATGTGCCGGCCTGGTAATAAGAGCCCGTCGGCTCGTCGCACCGCTGGCAGACCGGTTAAAGTCTGCCACATTCTCTTGGCGGAGACAGGCACATGATCGATCCCGCGGTGCACGCGTGGCTTGCGGCAAATCCCGACAAGCTGACGCCAATGATCAAGGCGAAAATCCGTGTCAATTTTCCGACTGACCCCGCCAAGGTGATCGAGCCGACAACCAACTATGTCGAAACGGTTGCCGATATCCGTGATTGGATCAAGCGAACCTATCCTGACACGCTCACACTGGAGTATGATTTATGAGCGAGCGGTGGTTGCCTGTTGTCGGATTTCCGAATTACATGGTGAGCGACGAAGGTCGCATCTACAGTCACTATTCGCAAAAAATTCTGCGTCCAGGGATTGCATCAAATGGCTATCCTACAGTTGCTTTAGGTCGGGGAAACACTCGCACCGTTCATTCACTCGTCGCTGAAACATTCATTGGGCCGTGTCCGGTAGGAATGGAGGTTCGGCATAAAGATGGCAAACGAACCAATCCGGCGTTGAAGAATTTGTGCTACGGAACACGAAGCGACAATATGCAGGATGCTAAGAGGCATGGCACATTCAATCCGGCTGATCCGGCTCGTATTCAGAAAATAGTCGCAACTCGTGACCGTCGCGACCCTGATTGGCGCAGTAAACAATTTCAAAATGTCGATAGGCTTGCTAATGGGCGAAAAGCTGTTGAGACAAAAGATCGCATATACGGACGTAAAAACTGGATAAACTGCCAGATAGCAGGCATCCCCTATTCAACGAAAGGAGGCCCACGATGAAATATGTCGTGGTTGACTTTTGAGACAGCTAGTCGCGTCGATCTGAAAAAGATCGGAGCGTGGAAATACGCGGCGGATATGTCGACGTTCCCGCTGTGCCTCGGGCTCAAGGTCGTGACGGACGGCAAGCCTGCGCCGACGCGCGTGCTGTCCGAAAAGCAGCTTCACGCGCTCGATCCCGAATTGCTTGCGCTCGCCAGCGATCCCGAAGTGATCTTCGTCGCTCACAACGCCGGCTTCGAGCAAGGCATGTGGAAATTTCATTTAGTGCCGATGGGCTATCCGGAATTGCCGCCCGAAAGGTGGCATGACACGATGGCCGTTGCGGGGATGAAGGCCCTGCCTCTTGGCCTAGACGCGCTCGTGACGGCGCTCGAATTGCCGGTGAAGAAGGACATGGACGGGCACCGGCACATGCTGATCATGTGTCGCCCCGATCGGCTCGGCGGCTGGAGCCACCACAACGATTTCAATCTCCAGCGGAACAACGACTATTGCGGCGAGGACGTCAACGCGCAATACGGCGTCTATCTCGCCACCCAAGGGCTCGGCGCTTCCGAGCGGCATACGTGGGTGCTCGATCAAAAAATCAACCAGCGCGGGATCAAGATCGACACCGAATTCGTGCACGCCTGCATGGACGTCCTGGAGCAAGTCGGGTGCCGATGGTCGAGCGCTTCCGCGAATTGACCGGCCTTAATCCGACGCAGCGCGAAAAGGTGCTGAATTGGGTAAACGATCAAGGCATTCCCCTTGGCGACATGCGAAAGGCCACGCTCGATGCAATTCTTGATCCCGATGACGAATTCGGAATCGAAGATTTCGGAGAACCGCTCCCTTACCACGTCCACGAAGTGCTTACGCTTCGACGCAGCCTCGCGTCTAGCAGCGTCGCTAAACTCCAGCGAATGCTCGACTGTGCGGGCGGCGATGGACGAGTCCGATATGCTACGCAATATCATGGTGCGCGAACGGGACGTGACGCTGGCCGTCTTATTCAGATTCAGAATTACCCCCGAGGCGAGATCGGCGATCGGCAAGGGCTCACGGCTGACATTCTTGCCGATGCGATTTTGACGCGCAACGTCCCTCACATTCAGGAAATTTGGGGGCCGGATATTTTCTCGGCGGTGATCTCGTCGCTGCGATCCTGCATCATTCCGGAAAAAGGCAAGGTGCTGGTGGCCGGCGACTTTGCTGCGGTCGAAGCACGCAACCTTCTCTCGATGGCCGGCCAGCACGATCGCGTCGAGCAGATGCACGCCGGCTTGGACGTCTATTCCGAGACGGCTTCGCTGATCTTCAAGAAACCTGTCAACCGCAAGGACCCTGCACAGGCAAAAGAGGGGCAGATCGGGAAGAACACCGTGCTCGGCTCGGGTTATGGCCTTGGGCCGGTTGGCTTCCGCGCGCGGTTCGCGCCGAAAGAGAGCATCGATCTGGCGATGCTCGCTATCGACACCTACCGCAAAGAATTCGCGCCGATGGTGCCGAAATTTTGGTATGGGCTTTGGCAGGCGAGCGTCGACGCAGTCTATTGCGACCACGCGAAAACTTACGACTATCAGGGCATCGAATTTCGTAAGGAAGGCGACTTCCTCACGATGCGCCTGCCGTCGGGTCGCAAGATTTGGTATCACCGCCCTCGCAAGGCCATCAGCTACACGCCGCAGGGCGACGAGCGGCCTGCATGGACGTTCATGTCTTATCAGGGCAAGAAATTCCGTCGGCATCTGGCATGGCACGGAATGCTGACGGCTGACTGCATCCAAGGCAGTGCGCGCGATCTGATGGTAGAAGCCTGCAAGCGCGCCGAGACGGCGGGGCTCACGACCATTTTCAAGGTGCACGACGAATTGGTGTGTGAGGAAACCGACCGGCCCGACGTCTGCGCAATACTCAAGCAGGTGATGGAGGACATTTCGCCTTGGGCGATCGAGCGGAAATTCCGCGTCAAGGCCGAAGTCGACAAAATGCGGCGGTATAGAAAGTAGGAGAAAAACGATGAAGGTAAGAATTATCGGTGACGAGATTTGGGTTGGTGAGGACAAGATTGGTTCGCTTGACCCAAATTTTCCTCACACGACATTGATGGACAAATTCAAGGACGACTTTGAACGTCGATTTAGTGGTGGAATGAGAATGTTCTAATGACGATCGCCGGCATCGATCCTGGCAAGTCGGGCGCGCTTGCGATCTCACACGCCGACGGCAGCGCGCAATTCTTCGACGTGCCCATAATCAAGCTGCGCGGCAAGGATCAGCCTGCTTGGTCCGAATGGTCGAATGAATGGGCCGCAGCGCTCAAGTGGGCGTCACCGGATATGGTGGTGATCGAGCACGTCGCCGCGCGTCCAGGACAGGGCGTGACGTCCATGTTTACCTTCGGGCGGTCGCTTGGCTTCGTGCATGCCCTCGTGGTATCGACGCTCGACTGTCCGGTGCACTTCGTCACCCCGAGCGTGTGGAAGGCCAAGCTTGGCTTGCTCAACAGCGGGAAGGGTGCCAGCCGTGAAATCTGCCGCACGCTCTATCCTGCGACCGCTGCGAGCGTTGCTCGTGTCAAAGACGATGGCAGGGCCGAAGCCCTGCTTCTCGCTCACTATGGAAGGAAATTTCTATGATCTATGCAGCCGTTGCCATCGTCTTTTTCAGCGCCGGCGTCGTGTTCGGTGCTTGGTGGGCAACGCGAGATCGCGACGATTACTGAGGCTCGCAAAAATCGGCCGGAACCGGCATGCCGAGATCGCGGGACCATTGGCAGATGCGCTTGACTTTCTCGTGCTCGCCGCGGCCCCACAGGAGCACGTCGTTCCACCAAGCGCGCTCGGCGGCTTCGCCGGCTGCACCAGGTGCGAGCGCTTCGACCGGATAGGCAGGCTCGACGTCCGCTTGCAGATCAGCGGCAGGCGGGAAGGTCCGCAGTGTCTCGTCCCTGCTGTTGCAGGATGATGCACCCACGCAAAGCGCGCTGGCGATCAGGATCATCGGTAGCTTGGAGCGCATCGGTCAATTCCTTTTCTTGCTGTGCCGAGAGTGTGGCTTGGTCGACTCGAGTCGATGCGGCCTTCTCGTTGGCGGTGTTGAGATCGCGCTGTGTCTCGATTTCGCGATCTTGCTGCTTGACGATTTCGCCCTGACTGCCGGCGCTCTCGCCTTTGCAATAGGCGAGCGTCAGAAGCACCCCGAACAACGCAGCGACGGCAAGCACGGGCCACCACTTCTTGAAAAATCCGAGGGCGGCGGGTGGAAGCGTGATCATTGTTCGGTTTCCTCTTTCAGCGGGGGACCGCCCTGCCTGACGCCAAGCGCGACGTTTTCGACCTTGCTCATGATCTCACGGATGGAAAGCCACCCCGCCAGCGTCCAGCCGACAGCTTCCTTGAGGGTCATCGCCTCGTGATAGGCCATGAAGCCCATGAGCCCGAGCACGCAAACCCCGAGCGCCCCGAGGATGCGGACGGCCTCGCGCCGCAGGCTCACGGCCTCGCCCCTGTCTTTTTCTCCAGCCACGTGCGGAAATCAGCGACGGTGCGACCGGAGAGGATCGAGGGATTGGCTTTGGTCGCATCGGGGCCGGCGATCGAGGCCGCAGGCGCGGTGACAGGGGCCTTGAGCATCTTGATCGCGGTGCCTGCGCCGAGGAAGTGCGCAGCGTAGAGCGTGGCGCTGTTGATGGGCACGCCGGCATTCCGCAGCGCCGCGACGTTCTTCATGGTGAAGCTGCGGGCGCGCTGCTTCTGTTCCTCGATCGAGGGCCTGAGCCCGCCGAATGCCTGCGACATATCCGAGCCCCAAGCACCGCCCTCGCCGCGCCACGTGCTACGGATGAATTGGTAGAGTCCGCTCGCGCTCGACGTGCCCGCCTTGATGTAGGGCCGGTTGCCGCTCTCGATCTTGGCGAGAATGTCGAAATAGTCGGCAGGGATCGGATCGCCGCTCGCCGGCGCGGGCGCTGCGGGAGTTGCCGTCTGCTCGTTCGGGTAGAGGATCGCGTTGATTGCGTCGACGTGCTCTTGCGAAAGCGCCGAACCGCGCCGCGCGCGGATGGCGTCAAAGATTTCCTTGTCGGTAAGGATGGTCATTTCGGTTGTGCTCCCTTGAGCGCCGACGTCACGCGGCGGCTGGCGAAATGGATAGGGATTGCGTCGGTAAGGCTCTGCAAGAAATTGCGCGCCTTCGGTGGCGCAGCCTGTCTCGTGACGGGCGCGCGGTATTTCTCGTTCCACGCCTTCATCGCGGCGTAGCTTGGAAAACCTTGCGCCTTTGCCATCTGATCGAGGCGCGACGGCTTTTTCTTAGCTTGGGGCATGGGCTCTATCCTTGTCAGCTTCGATTTTCGACATCCGCTTTTCCAACTCGATGTAGCGCGCATCTTGCATGGTCTGCCATGCACCAATCCGCTCGTCCATGCGAGCAAGCGTTAGCTGCATTTCGTTGACGGTCGCAACGAGCCAAATAAAGCCCGCCGTGGTCGCTGCCGTCATGATCCCGCCGACGATAATGCTGGCCCACTTGAGCGGGGGAGGAATTTCGGTCACGACGGCGGCTTGCCTTAACTCAGAGTGTTGCGACACGAAGGCCGAAATGGCCTCTTTTATCAATTCGGCGTCGCGCTCTTTCTGCGCTTCCGCCGTAGTGCGAGTGGTAGGCATGTTATTCTCCGATCACAATATGCCAATGGGGACCGGTTGCGTGCTTCGACGGATTTTTCGTCTCGTCGATCGCTTCGACCACGTTGTGCCCTTCGGTCTTGAGCGTTGCCACGAATTCGTCGAACGTCATTCCAGGGATCGGGCGCACGTCAACCGCGCCATCCGTGTTGACGTGATAGCTGCGCGGATTTTTGCGTCCGAGAGCGCTCCCGCCGTCGCGGACGTCGTCTGTCACCACAGCTTCGGGGAACAATCCTTCGATCACTCGACGCCCGTAAGGCCCTTGGCTTTTTTCTTCTTCGAGCGCGGCAAGCAAATCCTCGTCGGACATTTGCGAATAATCGGGCTCGGCGGCTTGTTCCTCGTCCAGCGCAGCCATCAATTCTTCGTCGGACATTTGCGAATAATCGGGCTCGGCGTCCGGTGCCGGCGTTTCCGTGTCGAGCAACAGGGACTCGTCGCCTGCCTGCCCTTCGGCGACACCGTCCCCGAGCGTGTTGGCGAGCGTATTGATCACGAGGCCGAGCATTTCGCGGCCCGTCTCGCCTTGCGCCCGCAACGCATTGAGCGCACGCTGTGTCATCGCCGGATCGCGCGAAAAGAGCATGTCGATGATCGTGCGCGAGCGGCTTTCCGGAATGCTGTTCCCGAAGCGCTGGAGCAAGATGGTGAGAGCCCTGGCCTTGGTGTAGGTCATCGATCCAGGATTGAGCCCTGCGGCGAGGATAGCAAGGTCTCCGCTCTCGATCTCCGTCACGTCGAATTTCGGATCGCGCACGGCGGTTACGAGGCGGCGGGCGCTTTCGCTTTGCGCTCGCGCTGCGTCGGTGATCTGCCGCGTCGCGGGCACGCCGATATTGCCGGCGATCTGCCGCGCAGCCGTGTCGCTTTCGGCAAGCTGGCGCACCGTCCCGAGCGCGGGAGCATTCGCCGCGCCGAGATCGTCGAGCAATTCGGTGCGCTGCCCTGCGGCCCGACCTACCCCACCTTCCGGAGTCTCATAGATATTCTCCGATTGCTGGAGCCTTCTCGGGTTGGCAGGGTTGACGTCGGTCTGCGGCTTCGTGCTCAACATGCCCTCGATCTGGCGAGAGCGCGCGGCCCACGCCTCATTCATACGAGCGAGCGCCGGCGCGACGTCGGGATGCCGCGACGCGATCACACTTTCCAGATGATCAATCGCCCGCTGCGCTACGCCGCGCTCGATCACGCTCCCGCGCGTCAGATCGCCTTTCAGTTCGGTGATCATGCCGGTGAGTTCGCGGATGGTGAGCCCTTCACCTTCCGGACGAATTTTCGCCGATCCTGCGGCAGCGCGAAGCACCGCGGCCATTTCAGGATCGCTCGGCACTTCGACGACTTCCCCAGGTTTTTTCCCAGGCTTGAGCGTCGTCGGGATCAATTCACTGAAATCGTCGACGGCCTTGCGCTCGTCATACGGCCCCATGATGTTGCGGGCTTCCTCGCGCCGCAACTGTGCCAGCCGCGTCGGATTGTCCGCAGCACCGACGGCAAGCCGCGCTTCTTCGGGCCGCAGATCAGTGCGGGGAGCGCCCCTCGATTCCGGCAGCGCGGAAGCCAAGTTGCCGATGTTCCGCTTGCGCTGCCCTCGCGTGGCCCCCCGCACAACATCGCCGACTTCGCGCGGAATGCTCTCGACACGGGCTCGGGCCATTTCTGCGCCGCGCGCCTGTTGGCCTCGATCAAGCCGGTCGAAAACCGTTTGCAGTTTTTGCCGGTCGTCGAGATCGAGCAATTCGTAAACCGTCGGCTCTTTTCCGGTTGCAGCGCGGAAGGCATCAAGGCGCTGCTGCATGGCCTCGCGCGTGGTGCTGGTGTATTTCCGGAAAATCTCGTCAGCGCCGGTCAAGCGCAGAATGTCTCCTGCCTTTCCGCCGAGAAACTTGGCACCCTTGAAGGCCGCGCCGAGCGCGACGCTCCCACCTGCGCCGATAGCTGCGCCGGTCGCAATGTCGCTTCCTTCACCCGCAGCCTGTGCACCGCCGAAACCAGCACCGGTTGCCGCAAGCTTGCCGGCGTTTGCAACATTCCGGCCTTTCTCCAGCCGGAAAAGGCTCTGGACAGCGGTGCCCGCCCTTTGAGCAAGGGGCGCTGCCGATGCGGCAAGTTTTCCGCCGCCGCTCACGAGCGCGGATTGCGCCGCGCCGCCGCCCGCGAAACCGCCGAGCAACTGCCCGATGAAATTTCCGGCACCGGATTGCTCCAGTTCTGCGTCCGTCTTGGCACGCACACCCCGCAGGGTTTCGTCGTAATCCAGATTGCCCGAATTTCCGGTGTAGTAGAGGCCAGCCGCAGCCAAACGCTCGGGAATACCGAACAAGCCGCGCCTGATCCCCGCGGGAATGGCTGCACCCAAGCCGCCGTTAATCCCGCCGTCGGAAGCTGCGCGCCGACCGGATTGGACAATCATTGCATCGCGGTTGCGCTTCGCTACGCGCCGCAAATCCGCGCGCTTGGTCGTCACCGGCACGAGGCCGGCAATCTCCCGCATGCCCTGAATTCGGGGATCGGCATCGAACCGCGCGAGCACCTGTTGCTGCCGCTTGGGATCGTTGGCGAATTTCCGTTCCAAGGCCCTGCGCTGGTTGCCGTAGATGGTGGCGATCTGCTCGGGATCGGCGCGCTGCCAGCGCTCCATGTATTGCTCGCGAGCAAGCACCGGCTTTTTGGCAGCGGGACGGGCCGCAGGCTTTTTCGTCGGCGGCGCGGTCGCAGCTTTGGTGCCGCGCGCCATCATCCGCCGCATTGCCTGCATGTCAGCGCTGTTCGGATCATATCTGTCCGGAGCCGGTCGAGAAGTGGGCTTCTTCGCCATTACTGGATCAATCCTCTGCGGCGGGCCTCAATTGCGGCAGGCGACATGCTGCGACGCGGTGCGGGCGCGGGTGCGCTACCAGGCTGCGAACGTGCCGGCTGACGACGTGCGGGCGGCGTGCGGCGCGGTGCCGCAGCGGTGCCGAGCATGTCCCTGTAGCCTGCCTCGTAATTCTGGAGCAACGTGCCGATGTTGCGGATGGCTTCTGCTCGCCCTTCATCCGAGCCCCAACGCGCCGGCAATGCCGCTTCGTCGAGCATGGTTTCGTAATTCGACATGGAGCCGATACCAGGGACTCGAGTCATCGACAAAATCGACTTGCGCAGCGCGCCCACGGCCTTGTCGAATTCTTCCGCCGTGCCGCCCGCAACTTGTCCAGGCAGGAGGCCACCGAGTGCGCCGCGCGCAAACGTGCCTTCCTGGACCATCTTGTTGTAGAGTTCTTGCACGCGTGCGAATTGCTGCTGCGCTGCCGGCAGCAATTTCAGCTTCATCGTGATATCGCCGCGCTGCTTCGGCGTGAGGCTGGTATTGCCGCCGCCGCGCTTGATATCGAGTTCTTCGGCCTTCACTTCGCGGTCGAATTGCTCGCTCTCGGTTTTCAAGCCGAGTTCCTGCATCGAAAGCGCAAGCTGCGCCTTCTGATAATCCGTTATCGCGTCGGGGTTGGTGAGGCTCTGCAAATACGCCTGCGCCATTTCCGGCGTGCCCTTTTTCAACAGCAGGCCGTAAATCTGCAATTCCTTCGCCTGCGAGCCCTTCCCGTTGGTCGATGGGGACCATCCGAGCGACTGCGCCAGCGCCGGCGCGAGATCGGGGTTTTGCTGGAGCAAGCCGCCGATCTGTGCCGCGCGCTGCTCGTCGATGCCTGCTTCCGCTGCGATCTGCGACCACATGCCGATCGCCTCGGGGTTGGTCGCAATCGCGCCAAGAGCCTGCCCGAGCCGCGCACGTTCGCTGTCGGCGAGTTCGATATCGCCTGCGGCAATCGTCTGCTGGCCTTGGGCAATCTGCTGCTCGACGATCTGCTTGCGCAGCGCATCGAGATCGATCGCACGGGTGCGGTCCTCGCGCGCATCGAGCGTCGGCTGATAGAGAGGGTCCGCGCCGCCGACTTGAGCGATCACGTCCGACACCCGCCCGAGCGTTTCGAGGAACGAGCGGCGCTTGCGAGGAGATTCAGGAGCTTGCTGCTGAGGCATGACCGCAGGCGCAGCGGGAGCGCCGCCGATTGCCTCAAGGATATTGGCGAGACCGGCTTGATCCGGTGCACCCTGCGGGCCTTGCGTCATGCGCTGCAAATTGCCGGTCATCGGCGGCAGCGGAGGCGCAGGCTGCGGGACCGGCATGGACGGTGCGGGCATCGGCGCGTTGCCGATCCTCTGGAGAAAATTGATCGCCATTAGAGCGCTCCGTAATCGACCGTGGCAAAGCCGGCACGTGTCGGGCCAAGAGCCCACGGGCGCAGCTTTGCGACTTCATCAGCCATGACGCCGAGCACGCGCTTGATGCCGGTGACGTAGCGGAATTCGTAAATCCCGAGCCCGTCCGAAAATTCGTCGACGCGCTCGATATCGCGCTTCAATCTCCGATCAGAGAAGATCGAGGCGAGCCCGCCGACGGTGCTGGCGATGGCTCCTGCGGTCGACGGCCCGCCGCCTGTGCTGCGCTGCCCGACGTTCGCGACGAGGCCACCGGCCTGCAATCCGAGGCCCGAGAGCCCTGCAAGCTGCTGGAGATAGTTGTTGAAGAAGCTTTGGTTGAGTTCCGCGCCGCGGCTCTGGAGCGCTCGCGTCGTCGCGCCGCTGCTGAGCAATCCGCTCGAAGCCCCTTGCCCGACGGTGGCCTTGGAAAGCTGCCGCATCGCTGGCGCATAGCCGGCGTTCTGGAGATAGTTGTTGTAGCCCGCTTGTGCGCCGCCTGCTTCGGCGATGCCGTTTGCTGCGGTGCCGACGGTGTTTGCGGCTCCTGCCACGCCGCCAGGCGACACGCCGAGAAGCTGCGCCAAGAAATTCGTTGCGCCGGTGCCTTGGCCGATCATCCCGCCGTAATTCGACGTGATCAGCTTTT
>PNJY01000042.1 GCA_013822125.1 Erythrobacter sp.
CGCCCGGCTCCACCTCAAGCGTGAAGTCCTTGATCGCCGCGGTCTCGGGCCGGGAGGGATAGCGGAAGGTGACATTGCGAAAGGAAAGGCTGCCGCGCGGCGGATCCGGCAATCTCTCGGGCCTTTCGGGCGGGCTGATCGCCGGCCGGGCATGGAGCAGTTCGGCAAGTCGGCTGGCTGCGCCCGCCCCGCGAAGCAAGTCTCCATAGACCTCGGTCAGCGCCCCGAACGAACCCGCCACCAGGCCGCCGGTAATCACAAAGGCAGCTATCGTCCCGCCCGAAATCGTGCCTTCCGAAACGGCAATCGCACCGCGCCACATCACCATGGTAATCCCGCCGAAGACCAGCACGATCACAATCGAAGTCATCACCGCGCGCAGCAGAATGCGCTGTTTCGCAGTGGCAAAGGTGCGCTCCACCGCATCGCTGAAACGCTGCCCTTCGCGCACCTCCTGCCCGAACGCCTGGACGATCTTCATCGACGAGAGCACCTCGGTTACCATCGCGCCGACATCGGCCACCCGGTCCTGGCTCGAGCGAGACACGGTGCGGATACGGCGGCCGAAAAACACGATCGGCGCGATTACCAGCGGTATCCCGATCAGCAGGCCGATTGTGAGCGTGGGCGCGAGATATAGCAGCAACAGCGTGCCGCCAATCGCGGTCAGCGTGTTGCGAAGCGCGATCGAAACAGTGGTTCCCACCACCTGTTCGATGACAGCCGTATCGCTGGTCATGCGGCTCGAGATCTCTTTCGGGCTGTTCTCCTCGTAAAAGGCTGGTGCCAGCCGCAACAGGTTGCGCTGCACGTTGGTGCGGATATCGGCTACCACCCGCTCGCCGATCCAGCTGACGAAATAGAACCGCAGCGCAGTACCAATCCCCAGCACAACGACAATCATCAGTAGATACTGGAACGAATGGGCGATCTGTGCCGCGCCGGCGTTCCCGCCAAAAGCCTCGTCAATAATGACCTTGAAGCGCCAAGGAATCGCCAGAGTCGCCGCCGCGGTGACGAGCAGCGCGAAAAACGCCAGCAGGACCTGCCGCGGATATTGCGCCGCCGCGCCGAACACCATCCTCAGCGGCCCCAGCGATTTTACCCTTGGCCCGTCGCCGCCGCCTTCCTGCCTGGATAACGGGCCGTTAAGCCCTTCGGGCACCGCATCGCTGTCGGGAGTTTCGCTCATCGCAAAGGCGGTAGCGCCAGCGCTCCGCAAAATCCACCGATTGCCCTCCTCTGCCCTCCTTTTTTCTTTTGTGCATTGCACAATCGGAGTTTTACCTGCACTCTGGCGACCCAACGCTCCCGTGAGAGGGGTCTTGAACATGTGTCGCTTCGGGGGAATATCTTGCTCTATCATGCATATGAATTGCAGCGCTCGTTCCTGAACGGCGCCAGCGCTTGGGCCACGGTGGCCGCTGAAGTGCTTGCCAATCCGGTCAATCCGCTGGGATACCTCGGCATGGGCCCGGTCGCCGCCAGCGCGCTCGAGGTCTTCGCCCACGCCACCGCACCGCGCGGTAAACCCGCCTTCGGAATCGAAAGCGTGTCCAGCGGCGGCAGGGACTGGATGGTTGAAGAGACGACCGTGCTGTCGAAGCCGTTCGGCGATCTCAAGCGCTTCTACCATGACGGCCTGCCAGAATACGCACCCCGATTGCTGATCGTCGCGCCGATGAGCGGCCATTACGCCACCCTGCTGCGCGGAACGGTCGAGCGGATGCTCGAAAGCTGCGAGGTGTTCATCACAGATTGGCACGATGCGCGGCTCGTCCCTCTGGCGGACGGGCGTTTCGACCTCGACGACTACATCGATTATCTGATCGCGTTTCTGGAGCATATCGGCCCCGGCGCGCACATGATGGCGGTTTGCCAGCCTTCAGTCCCCGCATTCGCCGCCACCGCGATCATGAACCGGCACCGGCACCCTGCCGCGCCGCAGACGCTGACCATGATGGGCGGACCGATCGATACCCGCTGCTCGCCCACTACCGTGAACGATCTGGCCATGGAACGCCCGATCGAGTGGTTCCGCAACAGCGTGATCGCGACCGTCCCGCTGAGCTATCGCGGGGCCGGGCGCCAGGTCTATCCCGGCTTCGTCCAGCTCGCCGGTTTCATGAGCATGAACCTGGGCAGCCATCTGATGAGCCATTACGAGATGTTCAAGCACCTCACGATCGGCGATGACGACAGCGCGCAGGCGGCCAAGGATTTCTACGAGGAATATCGCAGCGTCTGCGATATGACCGCCGAATTCTACCTGCAAACGGTCGAGGAAGTGTTCCAGAAACACTCGATTCCCAACGGCCGGTTCCGCCATCGCGGCGAGATTGTCGACCTCGCCAACATTACCGATACCGCGCTGCTGGCGATCGAGGGCGAGCGCGACGATATTTCAGGCCTGGGGCAGACCCGCGCTGCGCTCGATCTCGCTACCGGCATCGGTGAAGCGAAGAAGCGCTATTACATGGCCGAGGGGGCCGGGCACTACGGCATCTTCAACGGCAGCAAATGGCGCACCAAGATCGCCCCGGTTGTCGAGGACTTCATCGCCGCGCATGGATAATTGCGCGGTAGGGCGGGCGACTGTGCCCGGCCCGCCCGCCCGATACGCCGCGCCTGCCTCAGAATACCTCGAACAAGCCGGCCGCACCCATGCCGCCGCCAATGCACATTGTCACGACGACGTACTTCGCGCCGCGGCGCTTGCCTTCGATCAGCGCGTGGCCGGTGCAGCGTGCGCCCGTCATGCCATAAGGATGGCCGATCGAGATTGCGCCGCCGTTGACGTTGAGCAAGTCGCCCGGAATGCCGAGCGTGTCGCGGCAATAGAGCACCTGCACCGCAAAGGCCTCGTTCAATTCCCACAAGCCCACATCTTCGAACTTCACACCCGTGCGTTCGAGCAGCTTGGGAATCGCGAAAGCCGGGCCGATGCCCATTTCGTCGGGCTCGGTGCCCGCAACCGCCATGCCGACATAACGTCCAAGCGGCTGGAGGCCCCGCTTCTCCGCAAGTTTGGCTTCCATCAGGATCGCAGCTGACGATCCATCGGAAAGCTGGCTGGCATTGCCCGCGGTGACTGTCATCTCCGGGCCGAGCACCGGATTCAGCGATTGCAAACCCTCGAGCGTGGTTGAGGGGCGGTTGCCTTCGTCCTTGGCGATGGTAATTTCCTGCTCGGAGACCTCGCCCGTTTCCTTGTTAGCCACCTTCATCGTCGCGGTGACGGGCACGATTTCTGCATCGAAGCGGCCAGCTTCCTGCGCGGCGGCGGTACGCATCTGCGACTGGAAGGCATATTCGTCCATTGCATCGCGCGCGATGCCGTAACGCTTCGCCACCACCTCGGCGGTTTGCAGCATCGGCATGTAGACGTCCTTGTGCATCGCGATCAGCGAGCGATCAGGCGCCACACGCATCTCGGGCGTCTGGACCATGCTGATCGAATCCTGCCCGCCGGCGGCGACCACGTCCATATTGTCGATCACGATCTGCTTGGCAGCGGTCGAAATCGCCATCAGGCCCGACGAGCACTGGCGGTCGATCGTCTGTGCCGAGACTGTAACCGGACAGCCCGCCCGCAACGCTACCTGCCGCCCGATATTGCCCGACTGGGTACCCTGCGTCAGCACACAGCCCCAAACCACATCGTCGATCTCGCCCGCATCGATCCCGGCGCGCGCGATTGCAGGCGCTAGCGCATAGGAGCCGAGCGTCGCGCCCGGTGTGGCATTGAAGGCGCCTTTGTAGGCCCGGCCGATCGGGGTGCGGGCTGTGGAAACGATGACTGCGTCGCGGGACATTGGACTTTCCTTGGTTTGTGAATCCCCACGGAGGTGAGGATCTCAGGGGTCTGGGCGCTCGTTCGCCCGAGGTCCCCGCCTGCGCGGGGACGCACGCTTATTCGACTAGACGAAGAACTGCGTCATCCATTCGCAGATCAGTGCAGGCTTGTCCTCGCCTTCAATCTCGACCGTGATTTCGACGGTCTGCTGCCATTGGCCGGGCCGCTTCTCGGCCATTTCAAGCAGCTTCCAATGGCCGCGGATGCGCTTGCCCGAGCGCACAGGTGCGATGAAACGGGTCTTGTTGCCGCCGTAATTGACCGCCATCTTGATCCCGTCAACGCGCGGAATGTCGCTGTTGGCCGACAGCCAAGGAATCATCGACAGGGTCAGAAAGCCATGCGCGATGGTGCCGCCAAACGGCGTCAGCTTCGCCTTGTCGGGATCGACATGGATGAACTGGTGATCGCCGGTTGCATCGGCAAACTGGTTGATGCGCTCCTGGCTCATTTCCACCCATTCGCTGGTACCGAAAGGCTGGCCGATCATGGCTGCGATCTCTTGCGGGGTCATTCGCCCTCTCCTTGAAACTTGCCGACTCTGGACGGCATTGCCCGCAATACATGGCGCAACCAAGGGGCTTGTGCAATGCACCATGCGGTGCCGCTACGGCATTGCGGAAAGGGGCGATGCGGCAGGCGGGGCCATGCCTGAGCGCGGCGATCGACCAGGCGCGAATCAGTACCGTTCGCGTCAATCCGGCATGCGACACCGGGCGGCGGCTAAAGGTGAGCTATTGCCGCGGCAATCGAATGCACTTGCCTTCGCAGTTGCAAAAACATTTTCCTTTCGTCAAAGGGAGCATTCGCGACATTTTCGAATCTCCGCCTGCCGGGGCAAATCGCGCTTGATTGCCGGGCGCGCGCAAGCATAGTCCGGCATGCAACACGGATGGAAAGTGAATGGAATACAAGGTGCCGGGCCTTCCCAAGCGGCAAGGCCTATACGATCCACGCAACGAGCACGACGCCTGCGGCGTCGGGTTTCTCGCCCACATCAAGGGCGAGAAATCGCACACGATCGTCACGCAGGCACTGGAAATCCTCGCCAATCTCGATCACCGCGGCGCGGTGGGCGCCGACCCTTTGCTCGGCGACGGCGCAGGCATCCTGCTGCAGATTCCCGATCCGCTGATCCGCCGCTGGGCGCAGGAACAGCAACTCGATCTGCCGCAGCCGGGAGATTATGCCGTTGCAATGTGCTTTATGCCGCAGGACGCGGCGGCACGCGCGTTCGTCACCGAACAATTCGAGAAGTTCACCGCCAAGGAAGGGCAGGTGCTGATCGGCTGGCGCGACGTCCCGGTTACTCGCGACGGCCTTGGCCAGGCGGTCATCGCCTCGCAGCCGGTGATCCAGCAGGCGATCATCGGGCGGGGCCCCAATTGCCCCGACCAGGACGCCTTCGAGCGCAAGCTGATCGTGATCCGCAAGCAGGTCCAGAACCCGCTTAGGAAGCTTGAGCAGAAATTCGATCTGCCGGGCCTGTCCGAACTCTATATTCCCAGCTTTTCCAGCCGGACCATCGTTTACAAGGGCCTGCTGCTGGCAACCCAGGTCGGCAGCTTCTACGACGATCTGCGCGATCCTGCCTGCGTCTCGGCGCTCGGCCTCGTCCACCAGCGCTTCAGCACCAATACCTTTCCCAGCTGGAGGCTCGCTCACCCTTATCGCTTCATGGCGCACAACGGCGAGATCAATACCGTGCGCGGCAACGTCAACTGGATGAACGCACGCCGCCGGACGATGGAATCGCCGCTGCTTGGCGCCGATCTCGACAAGCTGTGGCCGATCGTTCCGCACGGCCAGTCGGACACCGCCTGCCTCGACAACGCACTCGAATTACTGCTGCTGGGCGGGTACAGCCTGCCACATGCGATGATGATGCTGGTGCCCGAAGCCTGGGCCAAGAACCCGTTGATGGATTCCGACCGGCGCGCATTCTACGAATACCATGCGGCCTTGATGGAGCCCTGGGACGGGCCGGCCGCAGTTGCCTTCACCGATGGCCGTCAGATCGGCGCAACGCTCGACCGCAATGGCCTGAGGCCCGCGCGCTTCTGCGTTACGCGCGGAGATCTGGTGTGCATGGCGTCCGAAAGCGGGGTCCTGCCCTTTGCCGAGGAGGACATCATCCGCAAATGGCGCCTCCAGCCCGGCAAGATGCTCCTGATCGATCTCGGACAGGGCCGGATCATCGAGGACGCGGAGCTCAAGGCCGAGCTTTCGGGCGCGCAGCCCTATGCCGAGTGGCTCGACAAGGCGCAGTACAAGCTCGAGGATCTCGACCATATAGAACCCGAGCTGAGCGCGGTGCCGAAGCATGCGACCAGACTGCTCCTGCGCCAGCAGGCCTTCGGCTATACGCAGGAGGACATCGCCCGCTTCCTCGAGCCGATGATGCTTGCGGGCGAGGAACCCATCGGATCGATGGGCACCGACACGCCAATCGCGGTCCTGTCGGGCCGGGCGCGGCTGCTCTACGACTATTTCAAGCAGAACTTCGCGCAGGTCACCAATCCGCCGATCGATCCGATCCGCGAAGAACTGGTGATGAGCCTCCTGTCGATGATCGGGCCCCGCCCCAACCTGCTGGGCCGCGACGCCGGCACGCACAAGCGGCTGGAAATCGCCCAGCCGATTCTGACCAACGAGGAACTGGCCAAGATCCGCTCGGTCGAAGCAGTGCTTGATGGTGCCTTCCGCACCGCAACGATCGACATGACCTGGGATGCAGCCAGCGGTGCCGAGGGCATCGAACTGGCGCTCAAGGAAATGTGCTGGGCCGCGACCGAAGCAGTGCTGGGCGATGCCAACATCCTGATCCTCAGCGACCGCGCGCAGGGGCCGGGCCGCGTGCCCATGCCCGCGCTGCTGGCAACCGCCGCGGTGCACCATCAATTGGTCCGCCAGGGTCTGCGGATGCAGACCGGCCTGGTCATCGAAACCGGCGAAGCGCGCGAAGTCCATCACTTCTGCGTGCTGGCGGGCTATGGCGCGGAAGCGATCAATCCCTATGTCGCGTTCGAGACGCTGGAAGAACTGCGCAGCACCCGTCACCCCGATCTGGATCCGGCCGCAGCGCGCAAGAACTACGTCAAGGCGATCGGCAAGGGCATCCTCAAGGTCATGTCCAAGATGGGCATATCGACCTACCAGTCTTATTGCGGGGCGCAGATCTTCGATGCGGTCGGGCTCAATTCCGAATTCATCGAACGCTATTTCACCGGCACCGCCACCACGATCGAAGGCATCGGCCTCGGCGAAGTCGCCGCGGAGGCGCTGCGCCGTCATGCGCAGGCCTATGGCGACAATCCGCTCTATTCCTCGATGCTCGATGCAGGCGGGATCTACCAATACCGGCTGCGCGGCGAGGACCACGCCTGGACCCCGGCCAACGTCGCGCATCTTCAGCATGCCGTGCGCGGCAACGATGGCAAGAATTACGACGAGTTCGCGCGCTCGATCAACGAGCAGTCCGAACGGCTGCTGACGATCCGCGGGCTGATGGAACTGAAGAAGGCCGACATGCCCGTTCCCGTCGATGAGGTTGAGCCGGCGAGCGAAATCGTCAAGCGGTTCAGCACTGGCGCGATGAGCTTCGGTTCGATCAGCCACGAGGCTCATTCGACGCTGGCTATCGCCATGAACCGGATCGGCGGGCGCTCGAACACCGGCGAAGGCGGCGAGGAGCCCGAAAGGTTCGTTCCGCTTCCCAATGGCGATTCGATGCGCAGCCGGATCAAGCAGGTGGCATCGGGCCGTTTCGGCGTCACCACCGAATACCTCGTCAATTCGGACGATATCCAGATCAAGATGGCGCAGGGCGCAAAGCCCGGCGAAGGCGGGCAGCTGCCCGGCCACAAGGTCGACAAGCGGATCGGCGCGGTACGCCATTCGACTCCCGGCGTGGGCCTCATCTCTCCGCCGCCGCACCACGATATCTACTCGATCGAGGATCTGGCGCAGCTGATCCACGATCTCAAGAACGTGCAGCCGAGCGCGCGCATTTCTGTCAAGCTCGTGTCCGAGGTGGGCGTGGGCACGGTGGCCGCGGGCGTTTCCAAGGCGCGCGCCGACCATGTCACAATCTCGGGCTATGAAGGCGGCACCGGCGCATCGCCGCTGACCAGCCTCACTCATGCGGGAAGCCCGTGGGAAATCGGACTTGCCGAAACGCAGCAGACGCTTCTCATGAACAACCTGAGGAGCCGGATTGCGGTGCAGGTCGATGGCGGCCTCAGAACCGGGCGCGATGTCGCCATCGGGGCGCTGCTGGGTGCTGACGAATTCGGTTTTGCCACCGCCCCGTTGATCGCGGCAGGTTGCATCATGATGCGCAAGTGCCACCTCAACACCTGCCCGGTGGGCGTCGCCACGCAAGACCCTGTGCTGCGCGCACGCTTCGCCGGCCAGCCAGAACACGTCATCAACTATTTCTTCTTCGTCGCGGAAGAACTCCGGCAGATCATGGCCGAAATGGGCTTCCGCACGGTCGAGGAAATGATCGGCAGGGTGGACCGGATCGACACACGGCGCGCGCTGCGCCACTGGAAGGCGCACGGGGTCGATATTTCGCGCCTGCTCCACATGCCCGATCTGCCCGCCGGTGCGCCGCTGCACCACACGCAGGCGCAGGACCATGGCCTGGAGAGCGCACTCGACAACGAGCTGATCGAGGCCTGCCAGTCGGCGATCGAAGGCGGCACCCCGATCCGGCTTGAACGGACAGTCCGCAACGTAAACCGTACGGTGGGCGCGATGCTTTCGGGCGAGATCGCGCGGCGATATGGCCATCGCGGCCTTGCGCCCGACACGATCCGCATCGAGTTCAGCGGCGTTGCCGGGCAGAGCTTCGGTGCATGGTTGGCGCACGGTGTAACGCTCGACCTCGTCGGCGATGCCAACGATTACGTCGGCAAGGGTCTGTCGGGCGGGCGGATCGTGGTGCGCCAGCCGCAGGGCACCGGCCGCGATCCGGCGCGCAACATCATCGTCGGCAACACCGTGCTCTATGGCGCTATCGCGGGCGAGGCCTATTTCAACGGGGTTGCCGGGGAACGCTTCGCAGTGCGCAATTCGGGCGCGATTGCCGTCGTCGAAGGCGCGGGTGACCATGCCTGCGAATACATGACGGGCGGCGTCGTAGTGGTGCTGGGCGAGACGGGGCGCAACTTTGCCGCGGGGATGAGCGGCGGGATCGCCTATGTCTATGACCCCGATGGCAAATTCGCGCAGCTGGTCAATCCGGCGCAGGTCGATCTCGAGCCGGTCTCCGCCACGCCCGATGCCGAGGACGGCACTGGCCGCCCCGGCCAACGCCCGCTTTCGGTGCATGACTTCGGCATGGGCGACATGCTGCGCCACGATGCCGATCGCCTGAGGATTCTGGTCGAACGGCACAAGCTCCACACCGGCAGCGCCCGTGCGGGCGAACTGCTGGATGATTGGAACAATGCGCTGGGGAAATTCGTCAAGGTCATGCCGCGCGATTACCGGCGCGCGCTCATGGCGCTCGATGCCGAACGGATCGACGCGGAAATGGAAGCAGCGGAATAAGCGATGGGCAAGGAAACAGGCTTCCTCGAACTCGATCGGCGCGAGCGCGATTATCTCGATCCCGCCCAGCGGGTGAAGAATTACCGCGAATTCGTGATCCAGCCGGACGACAATGCGCTGCAGGCGCAGGCATCGCGCTGCATGGATTGCGGCATCCCCTATTGCCACACTGGCTGCCCGGTGAACAACGTGATCCCCGACTGGAACAACCTGGTCTATGAGGGTGACTGGCGGAGCGCGCTCGAGGTGCTCCATTCGACCAACAATTTCCCCGAATTCACCGGCCGGGTCTGCCCTGCGCCGTGCGAAGCCGGCTGCACGCTCAACATCACCGACCAGCCGGTCACCATCAAGTCGATCGAATGCGCGATCGTCGATCGCGGCTGGAAGGAAGGCTGGATCACGCCGCAGGTGCCGGAGAAGCGGACCGGCAAGGCGGTTGCGGTGGTCGGTTCGGGCCCGGCCGGGCTCGCCTGCGCGCAGCAATTGGCCCGAGCCGGGCATGCCGTGACCGTGTTCGAGAAGAACGACCGGATCGGCGGCTTGCTGCGTTACGGCATCCCCGATTTCAAGATGGAAAAGCACCTGATCAACCGGCGCTGCGTGCAGATGGAAGCCGAAGGTGTGACCTTCAAGACCTCGAAGGAAGTCGGGGTCGATGTCTCGTTCAAGAGCCTGGCCGAGAACTTCGACGCGATCGTTCTGGCGGGCGGCGCCGAAGAGGCGCGGCCCCTGCTGATTCCCGGCGCGGAAATGCCTGGTGTAAGGCTGGCTATGGAATTCCTGACCCAACAGAACAAGCGCAATGCCGGCGATGACGAGGTCCGCGCCGCACCGCGCGGCTCGCTGCTGGCAACGGGCAAGAAGGTGGTGGTGATCGGCGGCGGCGACACTGGCTCCGACTGCGTCGGCACCTCCAACCGGCAGGGTGCGGCGAGCGTGGTCCAGCTCGAAATCATGCCGCGCCCGCCCGAACATGAAGACAAGGCGCTGACCTGGCCCGACTGGCCGCTCAAGCTTCGCACATCGTCGAGCCACCAGGAAGGTGCTGAGCGCGACTGGGCGGTACTGACCAAGCGCGTGATTGGCGACGGCGAAAGCGTGACCGGGCTCGAATGCGTGCGCGTCGATTGGAGCGAGGGCCGCATGCGCGAGATCCCCGGCAGCGAGTTCACCATCGGGGCGGACCTCATCCTGCTCGCCATGGGATTTGTCGGCCCGATAAAGGCCGGTCTGCTTGACCAGGCCGGGGTGGCGCTCGATCCGCGCGGCAATGTGGCGGCGAATACCCTGGGCTACGCCACCAGCGTCGACAAGGTCTATGCCTGCGGTGATATGCGGCGCGGGCAGAGCCTGGTGGTCTGGGCAATACGCGAGGGGCGCCAGTGCGCGCGCGCAGTGGATGAGGCACTGATGGGGCAGAGCGAGTTGCCGCGGTAGTCCTTGTCCGAATCCGTCGGCATTGTCGCAGGCATACAATCGCCGTCGCCTTCTCGCAGCCATGGTGCTCGGGCAGTGGAAAGTGGGGGCATTCGCGGTATCGCCTATTGACCGCACGGCGCGGTGCTGCTTCGATGCAAGTTTCTGATTGAAAACAGAAAAGCAGTGCCGCCTGATGAACCCGGTCAGACTGGTGGGAGAGAACATGAGGGCCGCACGACAGAACAGCCAAAGGCGAAAGTGCCTGCCCGGCGCGCTCGGCCTCATGCTGTTTCTCCTCGCCAGCAGCATGCCCTCGCTGGCATCGGCGCAGGAAATTGCCGACCAAGCACCGGCCGACCCAACTCAGCCAGCCCTGCCTTCCCTGCCAACATCGCCGCAGGCAACGCCGCCGGAAACACCGGTCAAGACCCGCGTGCTGTTCTCGCAATTTGCCGACGCGCCGGTGTCGGGCGATGCCGACGAAACGCTGCGATATGGCGGCAAGCTCGACGCCTATTTCGACATCAGAGGCGGCGCCCTGGGGATCGATGACAGCATCTCGATCCACATCCACCCTGAGTTCAAATACGGTGAGAGCGCCAATGGCCGGGTCGGGCTGATCCCCACCAACACGCTGCTGTTCTATCCCGACGACGGCGAGAGCTTCGATCTCAACGTCAATGTCACCAAGCGCTGGCAGTCGGGCACAAGCCTCACGGTCGGCAAGGTCAACGTCCTCGATCTGGCGGCGCAGCTGCCGGTGGTCGGTGGCGGCGGACACGAAGGATTCATGAACCTGGCAATGGCTCTGCCGCCCAGCGCGATCATCCCCGAATCGATCACTGGCGCGCTGCTCAGTGTTCCGACCAAGGGCGCGCTCTACCGCTTGTGGGTGTTCGATCCCGATATTCAGTCCGAGCGGACAGGGTTCGAAACCGCATTCCGGAGCGGGGTGGCGTTCCTCGGATCGGTTACCGTGCCGGTCAGGATCGGCGGCAGGCAGGGCTATTATGCGCTAAAGCTGGCGGGTTCGACCCGCAGCGAGATTGCCGCCGAATCGCTGCCGCCGGTGCTGGTGCCGGCACCTGGTGCGGGCTTCGGGACCAGCAGGGGCGAATTCAGCGCGGTGCTGGCGGCCTACCAGTTCATCGAGCAATATGCCGAGGCGCCGGGCAAGGGCTGGGGCATTTTCGGGCAGGTGTTCGTTTCGAACGGCGACCCGACCTTCCTGGACCGCAGCGGCTTCATCGGCATCTCGGGCAATCCGCGTGCCCGGCCGCAGGACCGGTTCGGCGTGTCATGGTTCCGCTATTCGCTCGCCGACGGCCTGATCGGCGCGCTCGCCACCCGCCTCGCGCTCGAGGATGAGCAGGGGGTGGAGGCGTTCTACACGCTAGGTCTGAACCGCAACTTGCGCCTGACTTTCGATCTGCAGGTGGTCGACAGCGCGGTAAGCGCGCGTTCGACCGGGGTGATCACGGCAATGAGGCTGACCGCCAGTTTTTGACTTTCACGCCGCGCCAGACGCAATCACAGCGGCCGCCGGAAGGGTGTGTATTGGCCGAACCGTTCGAGCGCGATGATCCTCCCGCTCCGGTCGCGGATGAAGCTCATCACATCGCGTTCCTCGCCACGCGGCTCGACCACCTGGAAACGATCATGGCCGAGCGGTTTGAGCCTTGTGAGATTCTTCCCCGGTTCGGGTTCGCTGGCGGTGATCATCGCCAGGCCCCCGGCCCAGGGAACGACCACCGCCTCGCGGTCCCAAGGCTGCGGATCGTAAAAGCCGGTATATTGGCCGAGATCGATTATCTCCCCGGGAGGCGGATCGAACGCCTCGGCATTTCTGCGTGCGGCTATCAGTCCCTCAAGCTGCTGCGCCAGATCGCGCGCGCTCTCCATCGTGTTCATTGCCAGCGCGATCGCAAGATCGTTCGCCGGATCGATCAGCAACTGGCTGCGATAGCCGGGGCACGAACCGCCGTGCCCGACGAATTCGCGCCCGTCGGTGAGGTAGTTGGCAAAGCCCAACCCCCAGCTGGTCCGGCGATCCGGCGAGAGGTATTGCACGCGCTGCATCTCGCGCAGGGTCGAGGCGCGCAGCAACTCCGCCTTCTCGGTGCGCAGCAGACGTAATTGCCACGCGGCAAACCGCGCCAGATCGTTGACGCTCGAACTGAACCCGGCCGCCGGCGTTATCCCCTTCGCGTCAAACGGCTTGACCGGCGGCCGCGTGCCATCGGGCAACAATGCGCCCCAACCCACCGCCAGGTCCTTGCCCAGCAGCTGCGTCGGGATCGTGGGCCGTGTATCCTTCATGCCCAGGGGGGCCAGGATTTTACTGGTGACGTAATCGGCATAGGGGCGGCGCGTGACCGCCGCGACAGTTTCACCCACCAGCGTGAGCCCGAGGTTCGAATACTGGAACGTGCGCGAGGCCGGATAGAGCGGTGTCTGCGATGAAATCCGCTGGCGGATCTCGTCCGTTGTCGGGAACGGGAAGTTCGGGCCCGTCCAATAGGGGTGGGCGGATTCGCGCGGCAGCCCGCCGGAATGGGTCAGCAGCGTGCGCATAGTGATCGGCACGCTGTCGCGCCCGTCAGGGGCGAGCGCGGCCCACGGCAGATAGGTTGTCACCGGCTCGTCGAGCCGCACCGTTCCCGCCTCCCACTGCTGCATGAAGGCCACGGCGGTGAACAGCTTGGAAATCGAGCACACCGAATAGATCGTGTCCGCGGTGGCGGGCCGCCTGCCCCTGGCATCGATCGTGCCGTATCCCTTGGACCAGACGGTCCGGTCGCCATCCACCAGTGCGACCGAAAGCGCCGGGATGTGCGCATATTGGCGGGTCTGATCAAGCCAGATATCGGCCAGCACCACAGCCTCGCCCATCGCTTCCATCCTGCGCCCGGCATCGTCCGCCGCGCCATGCAGGCCCATGACCCTTGCCGCCTCGCCCGCGCCTGCAGCTGCCTGGAATGGCATGGTTGCCAGTGCGGTTGCCAGGGCCAGGGACAATACCTTATTGCGCCTCAATCAAATTCTCCCGGCAAGAACGTTGGATGTGACACCAATTGCCGCACCCGCCAAGTCCCTCACCAGTCTATGGTGCCCCGCCCCATGCTGGCGAGAAAGTCGTTGGCCTTGCTGAACGGGCGCGAGCCGAAGAAGCCCGAATGCGCCGAAAGCGGGCTTGGGTGCGGACTGGCAAGCACCAGGTGATGATTGCCCTTCCCCAGCCCGGGCACGCGCTCTGCCTTCTTGCGCGCATGGCTGCCCCACAGCATGAAGACCGTGGGCAAGCCTTGCTTCACCACCGCTTCGACGCAAGCATCGGTGATCGCGTCCCAGCCGCGCCCCGCATGGCTGCCCGCCTGCCCGGCTGCAACCGTCAACGTGTTGTTGAGCAGCAGCACGCCCTGCACGGCCCAGTGCTCAAGGCTTCCGCTGCCGGTTCGCACCACGCCCAGATCGGCCTCGAGCTCCTTGTAGATATTGACCAGCGAGGGAGGCGGCCTGACCCCATCGGGCACCGAAAACGCCAGCCCGTGCGCCTGCCCCGGCCCATGGTATGGGTCCTGCCCCAGGATCACCACGCGCACCTGGTCGAGCGGGGTCATTGCGAGCGCAGCAAGGCGTTGACCGCGGGGGGGATAGATCACCTCACCTGCCTGCTCCCGCGCACTCAGCCAGCCGCCCAGCTTGCGCGCCTCGGGTGAGGCGAGTGCCGGGGCGAGCGCTGCCCGCCAGCTTTCAGGAACGGCCTGTTCGTTCATCCCGGTAGATTTACCGCGCCCCGCCGCGATCGGCCACCACCCCTTTCCCTCTGTCCCCAATCGTCCTAAAGCGCCTTCACGATGGCTGTATATTTTCACGAAGAAGACCTTCCCGAAGGCGTGCTGGGCCAGGGCCCGATTGCGGTGGACACCGAAACCATGGGGCTCGTCACCCACCGCGACCGGTTGTGTCTGGTCCAGTTGAGCGACGGCAAGGGTGACGAACATCTGGTTCGCTTCGCCCCCGGCAGCAAGTATGATGCGCCCAACCTCAAGGCTGTGCTGGCCGATCCGGCGCGGCTCAAGCTCTATCACTTCGCCCGCTTCGACCTGGCGGCAATCGAGCATTATCTGGGGGTCACGGCAGCGCCGGTGTTCTGCACCAAGATCGCCAGCAAGCTGACGCGCACCTATTCGGATCGCCACGGGCTCAAGAACCTGGTCGAGGAACTTCTGGGCGAGAACATCTCGAAACAGCAGCAATTGAGCGACTGGGGCGGTCCACTGATCAACGATGCGCAGCGAGACTACGCCGCCAGCGACGTGCGCCACCTGCACCGCCTTCGGGAGGTGCTGATTCCCCGGCTTGAGCGCGAGGGGCGGCTCGAAATGGCGCAGGCCTGTTTCGACTTCCTGCCCACGCGTGCACGGCTCGACCTCGCCGGATGGGCAAATCACGATATATTCAGCCACGAATGACTATCGATCGGGTTGGACCTGACCAATGAGCCTGTCGCAGCAGATCGAAACACCTGGCGCGCTGGCGCTACGCGATCGGCGCCAGCATTTTGCGGCGCCGGGCGGATCGCATGATCGCCTGGTGCATTTCCTGGCACGGGCGCTACCCATGGGCGTGGGGGTGGTCGTGGCGCTGCTGGTCGTCACCCCGCTGTCGCCGCGCGGCGAGGTGAGCTTTCTGCTCGATCGCAACAAAGTGGCGATGATCAATGAGCGGCTGAGCGTGCAAAACGCCATGTATCGGGGACAGGACGAGCGCGGGCGGCCGTTCACGCTGACCGCGGGCGAGGCAGTGCAGAAGTCGAGCCGTGAGGGGATCGTGCGCATGCGCAACCTGGTTGCCAGCCTGCTGCTGGGCGATGGTCCGGCGCGGCTCTCGGCCGCCGAGGGAGCCTATGACATCGACAACGAGCGCGTCACGATCCCGGGCACGATCCGGCTGGAGGCGCGCGACGGCTATGCGCTGCTCGCCAGCAATGTGACGGTCGATCTCGAAACGAGGCGGCTGGAAGGGTCCGGCGGAGTAGCGGGTGCGGTTCCAGCCGGCACATTCTCCGCCGATCGGCTGCAGGCCGACTTGAGCGCAAGGACGATCACGCTCGATGGCAATGCCCGCCTTTCGATGACACCTGGCCAACTGCGGTTGCCCGGACAACCGAGGACTCAACGATGACCGATCCCGTTCCCGCCTCAAACCCGCAGCCGCTTGTTCGCGTTGCGGTGCGATGGGCGCTCGGCGCCTTCCTGATCACCAGCATTGCGCTGGGAGGGATGCAATTGCGGGCGCAGGCGATTGCCGGCCATGATTCGCGCGCGCCGGTCGATTATGCCGCGGACCGGATCGAGTTGCAGGATCGGCAGAACCGCGTAGTCCTGGCAGGCAATGTGGTGATCTCGCAGGCAGGGCTCACGGTGCGGTCGGCGCGCACCCTGGTCAATTACAGCGACGGGAAGGATCTCAGTATCGAGCGGATCACCGCGACCGGCGGAGTCACCGTCACGCGCGGCAACGAATCGGCGCGCGGCGAGGTCGCGGTTTACGACTTTTCCCGCAGGGTCATCACCATGACGGGCAGTGTCCGGCTCAACCGCGGCGGCGACACCCTCAACGGCGCGCGGCTGGTGATCGATCTGACCAGCGGCATCTCGAGCGTCGATGGGCGCGCCACCGGCACCGGTGCCCCCGGCGATCCGGCAGGCGAGAAAGGACGCGTCAGCGGGCGCTTTACCGTACCGCAGAATTGATTGGGCCAGGTTTATCGCCGCGCGGCAAAGCGGGTGATCTCGACCAGACCATGCGCCAGCAGCAGTTCGGCCGCTTGGCTGCTCGCCATGAGCGATCGGTGAAGATCGACCAGCTTGGGGGCCAGGCGTTCGAGCTTGCGGACGGGCCATTTCCTGAGCTGTGCCCTGATCTCGCGTTCTTCGCGAGCGAAGATGCCGAGCGCTGCCTTGCGACCCCTGTCGAGGCTGTCGAGCGAACCGCGCGGGCCGAGTTGGGCGGTGATCTGCGCCAGGAGTGCCGCACGCCGCTCAACCGCCAGCAGCAATGCGACCGGATTGAAGCCGAGCACCCGCATGCGCCGCAATTCGGCCTCGATCCGATCCAGGTCGCCCCCCAACACCGTGTTTACCAGCGGCATGAAGCCGTCCTCTTCGCTGGTCGCCCCGATCGCCTCGAGGTCATCCCCGCTGAGATTGCGAGGCGATTGCGGTGATGCATCGCAATAGGTGGCAAGCTTGGTCACCTCCGACTGCGCCAGCCGCACGTCGAGGCCCGCTCCACGCGCGATCCGCTCTGCCAGGTCCCCACCCAGCCGCAGGCCCGCGCCGTCCGCCATGGCGCGCACTGCAGCCGTGACCGATCCCAGATCGGGCGGCCAGAACATCGCCACCAGCGCATCCTCCCGCCGCTCGAGCAACTTGGCGCAGCGCGACTTGTCGGTGGCCCCGGTGGCGATCACCAGCACCGGCGCGGCCTCCCCGGCCCCGGTTTCGCCCGTTTCGATGAGCAGCTTCAGCGCGTCATGCGCATCGTCGCCATTGGCACGCACAACGATATGGCGGCTCCCCCCGAACAGCGATGATGAGCGCGCTTCGTCGCCCAGCAGGACCGGGTCCCGGCGCAGATCGCCGCCCGATAGCTCGACCCGCTCGCCCGCCTGCGGCATCAACTGGACCAGACTGGCGGCGGCGGCAGAGGCGCCCGCCTCGTCCGGGCCGCAGAAGAAGAAGATCGAGCAATCCTGCGCCGCGCGCCGCGCGACCTGCCCGAAGTCGCGCTGGGTCGCCTTCACCGCCGCGCTTCCTCCGGCAGGGTCATTGCCCGCCCCCGGCTTCGTGCCCCACCTCGCGCAAGGTCAGCGCGACGCGCTGGACCATGCGGTCGGCGAGATCGCGCGCGAGATTTTCCAGCGCGGTCTGCTCGGCCGCTATGGTAGCGTATTCGCTCGAAACGACGTCGATCCCGGCGTCGCTCGCGGCTGTCGCGTCGAGCAGAATGTTGCCGGTCGAATTGTCGATCAATTGATAGCGAGCGCGCAGGATGCGGCGTTCGCGGCTGATCGTATCGTCGTTGAGAACGCCCAGCGCCTGGAGCGAATCGTCGAGCCGCACGTCAAGCCGGTATCGACTCGCCGCCTCGCCCGCCATGCCCAGCCGGTCATTGAGCGCATTGCGCAGCAGCCAGCCCGCGCGCCCTTCGATCGCGGGCACTTCGACCCCGGCGAGTCCCTGCGCCACCGCTGCATCGCCGCCGCCCGCGTACATCGGCTGCAGACCACAGGCTGAAAGCGCCAGAGAGGCAGCGAGAAGGGGCAGAACACGCATCAGGTGACGATATTCACCAATCTGTCAGGAACCACAATGATCTTGCGGACGGCGGCCCCTTCGATCGAACGACGGACCTTCTCCGATGCCAGCGCCAGTGCTTCGAGGTCGGCCTGCGATGCCCCCCTCGGCGCGGTCACCGTGTCGCGCAGCTTGCCCATATGCTGGATGGCGATGGTCACCTGATCCTCAACCAGCAGGGCCGGGTCATGGGGAGGCCAGGGCGCATCGGCGATCAGGCCGTAAAAGCCATTGGCGTGCCATGCCTCTTCAGCGAGATGCGGCATCATCGGCGCGGCGAGCAGCATCAGCGCGGCGATCGCCTCGCTGCGGGTCGCAGAACTTTGCGCCTTTTCCGCAGCCGTCGTCAGCTCGTAAATCCGCGCCACCGCCTTGTTGAACGAGAGCGCCTCGATATCCTCGGCCACCGCGGCAATCGCCTGATGCATCTTGCGACTCAGCGCCTTGTCCTCGCCCTGCGCATCGGCGTCATACTGCCCAAACAGGCGCCACAGCCGCTGGGTGAAACGCGCGCAGCCCTCGATCCCGGCTTCCGACCAGGGCAGGTCGCGCTCGGGTGGGCTGTCGGACAGCATGAACCAGCGCACAGCATCGGCGCCGAAGCGTTCGATGATGTCGTCGGGATCGACCACGTTCTTCTTCGACTTCGACATCTTGACGACGCGGCCGATTTCGACCGGTAGACCGCCGGCCTTGAGCGCGGCGCTCTCGGATCGACGATCCACCTCCTCTGGGCTGTAGAAGATTTCGCGGCCATCCTCGCGCCGCGAATAAGTCTCGTGCGTCACCATCCCCTGCGTGAACAGGCTGGCGAAGGGTTCGGCGAAATCGAGCTTGCCGATATGCTTCAAGGCACGGGTCCAGAAGCGGGCGTAGAGCAGATGCAGGATCGCGTGCTCGATCCCGCCGATATATTGCTCGACCGGCAGCCACTTGGCCACTTCCTCAGGATCGAACGGCCTGTCTGCAGGCTGGCTGGCGAAGCGCAGGAAATACCAGCTCGAATCGACGAAAGTGTCGAGCGTGTCGGTCTCGCGCTCCGCCTTGCCGCCGCATCCGGGGCATTGCGTATGCTTCCACGTCGGGTGGCGAAGCAGCGGGTTGCCCGGGGTCTTGAAATCGACGTCGTCAGGCAGGATCACCGGCAGCTGATCCCTGGGCACCGGGACCACCCCGCACTTCGCGCAATGGATGAACGGGATCGGCGTACCCCAATAGCGTTGGCGCGAAACCCCCCAGTCGCGCAGTCGCCATACGGTCTTGCCTTCGCCCCAGCCACCGGCTTCGGCGCGCGCGATCACTTCGGCAGCTGCCGCGTCGACACGCATCCCGTCGAGGAAGCCCGAATTGACGCAAACCCCGTCGCCCGGCTCCGCCTCGCCAGCAAAGGGTGCGTCAGCCAGATCGATGCTGCGCGCAACCACGCGCGGAATCGGCAGGCCGTATTTGCTGGCAAATTCGTAGTCGCGCTGATCATGCCCCGGCACCGCCATGATCGCCCCGGTGCCGTAATCCATCAGCACGAAGTTTGCGATGAAGACCGGCAGGTATTCGCCTGTGAAGGGATGCTTCGCGCCGATCCCGGTGTCGAAGCCCAGCTTTTCCGCTGTCTCCAGTTCGGCCGCGGTGGTGCCGCCACGCTTGCACAGCTCGATGAACTTCGCCGCGTCGCAATTGTTCATCGCCGCGGCCTGCGCGATCGGGTGATCGGGCGCGACCGCCACGAAACTTGCGCCGAAAATCGTGTCAGGCCGGGTGGTATAGACCGGCAGCTGATCACCGTTGCTCAAGGCGAAGCGGAATTCGAGACCCTGGCTCTTGCCGATCCAGTTTTCCTGCATCAGCCGCACCTTGTCGGGCCAGTCGTCAAGCTTGCCCAGTCCGTCCAGCAGCTCTTCGGCGAATTGGGTGATCTTGAGGAACCACTGGTCGAGCTTGCGCCTTTCGACCTGGGCGCCGCTGCGCCAGCCGCGCCCGTCGATCACCTGTTCGTTGGCGAGCACGGTCATGTCGACCGGGTCCCAGTTGACCTCGCTCTGCCGGCGATAGACCAGCCCCGCATCGTAGAGATCGAGGAACAGCGCCTGTTCGTGCCCGTAGTATTCGGGCTCGCAAGTGGCGATCTCGCGCGACCAGTCGAGCGCGAAGCCGATCCGCTTCAGCTGCGCCTTCATCGCTTCGATGTTTGCCCGCGTCCAGCCGCCCGGATGCACGCCTTTTTCCATCGCCGCGTTTTCCGCCGGCATGCCGAATGCGTCCCACCCCATCGGATGGAGCACCTCGAAGCCCTGCATCCGCTTGTAGCGCGCCAGCACGTCGCCCATCGTGTAGTTGCGGACGTGGCCGATGTGGATGCGCCCCGAGGGATAGGGAAACATCTCGAGCACGTAGCTCTTGGGCTTGGGACTGTCGCTATCGGCAACGAAGGTGCCAGCCTCGTCCCAGGCGCGCTGCCAGCGGGCATCGGCCTGCCCGGGATCGAAGCGGGCATCCAGCGGCGTGTCGGTCATGTCAAATCCGTAGGCGGAAGAAGGTTGCGCCCGTTGCGGGCAGGCTGGCTCAGGATGCAACGGCCTTGCGGCGCAGGTCGCGGGCCTTGGTCAGGATGATGTCCTCCAGCTTCTGCACCGTTGCCGCCTGAACCGGCGCATCGACCCATGTCCCCGCCTGCATAACCTGGCGGCTGGCCGCGACGCGCAGCGCATCGGCGCGCAGGTCCTGGTCAAGAATGGTGATGGACATCTTCACCCGTTCTTCCGGGTTGGCGGGATTGGCATACCAGTCGGTCACGATCACGCCCCCGGCGCTGTCAACCTGGAGCAGGGGTGCAAAGCTGACTGCATCGAGCGCCGCGCGCCAGAGATAGGAATTGACCCCGATCGTGCTGATCTGCGCAGCGGCCAGATCGGCCTTGGGCCGGTCACGCCCCCCGCCGCAGGCCGAAAGCGCCGCCAACGCGGTG
>PNJY01000043.1 GCA_013822125.1 Erythrobacter sp.
TGAAGACCGCGCCCGGCATTGGCTGAGCGTTGGCGCCAAGCCTTCGGACCGCGTCCTGCGCTTCCTCGACGCTGCGGGCGTGCTCGAACGCGCTCCGCGCAACAACCCAAAGAAGGGTGAACCGGGCGAAGCGGCGCGTGAACGCGCCGAGGAAAAGGTCGCCAAGCAGGCTGCGGCCGAAGAAGCCGCCAAGGCCGCAGAGGAAGAAGCCAAGGCTCCGATCGAAGAAACCGTCGCTGAAGAAGTTGCCGCCGAGGAAGTTGCCGCCGAGGAAGTTGCCGCCGAGGAAGTGGTGACCGAAGCGGCTCCGGCTGAAGAAGTTGCCGCCGAGGAAGCTCCTGCAGAGGAAGCGGTAGCCGAAGAAGCTGCCGCTGAAGAGGCCCCCGCTGAGGAAGCTCCTGCTGCCGAAGAAGTTCCTGTCGAGGAAGCTGCGGCCGAAGAAGCTGGCGAAGAAAAGGCCGAGGGCTGAGCCCCATGACGAAGGACTCATCCGTCACGCTTGCCGCCATTACCGGCGCGCATGGCGTGACGGGCGAAGTCCGTCTCAAGCTGCTGGGGGAGGGAATCGAGGCGCTCACCAGGCAGAAGAGCTTTGATGTCGGCGAGAGCGGGCGCACGCTGACGCTCACCAAGTTGCGCGGCGACAGCAAAGGCGGGGCGATTGCGCGCTTTGCCGAAATCACTGATCGCGCCGCGGCCGAAATACTGCGCGGAACCGTGCTTTCCGTCGCGCGCGAAGTGCTGCCCGCGCTGGACGAGGGCGAATACTACCACGCCGACCTGATCGGCCTTGTTGTGGTGACCGAAGCAGGCGAGGCTGTAGGGCGCACCATCGCTGTCCATAACTTCGGCGCCACCGACATTGTCGAGATCGAGAAGCCTGACGGCAAGGCATTTATGATTCCGATGATCAAAACGGCCGTGCTCGAATGGGACGGCGAGAGACTTGTCATCTCTGGTGAGTTTGTGGATCAATAACAGCGGTTGGCGACGTTCGAAGGGCCGAGGCCGACATTCCGGGCGGGGGGTTCCCTTGTCAGCCTCGGCCCGACGACATTGGCTTGCATGTGGTTATCATGCGAGCGCGGCAGCAACGGCTGCGGCATCGGGTAGGCCGAGCGTTGCCAGGAACCCGACCACGCTGAAGAGGATCGTGGTCGAGGTGGTTGCGCCAAGTCCGATCAGCAACGAGGGCAGGCGCGAGTACTTACGGACTTGGTCATTGGCAGGATCGAAGCCAAGCAGCTTGACTTCATTGGGCGTCAGGTATGGCCTGAGCCGATCGACCAGGCTTTCCTGATCCTCGAATGGAAGAGTGGCGAACAAATCGCTGTCCCTCCGGGTAATCTGTGCTTCCAACATCGGTATTCTCCTTGGCTCGTGATGGATTCCAAATGCCCCATTTGTGCATCCATCGCCAACAAAAGGACTGGCAAAGGCCATAAGTTGAACTTATAGAGTCTCGAATGAACCGGCTGCCCCCTCTCGCGGCTGTGCGCGCATTCGAGGCCGCGGGTCGGCACGAGAATTTTTCGCGCGCGGCCGAGGAGTTGGGGCTGACCCAGGCGGCGATCAGCTATCAAATTCGTCAATTGGAAGATAGGGTCGGCATGCCGCTGTTTGTGCGTGAGCGCGGCAGGGTGCAGCTCTCGGATGTTGGCAGGCGCCTGCTGCCTGCAATCTCGAACGGGTTCGCCAACATTGCAGATGCATTTGCAGCATTGCGTGAGGAGGATGCGGATGTGCTTGCGGTGAATTCTTCGGTGTCCTTTGGCGGGACATGGCTGAGCGGGCGGATCGGAAGGTTCCAAGTGCGCTTTCCCGATCTTGCGGTTCGAATATCGCTCGACAACGAGTTGATCGATTTCGGGCGCGGTGACGTCGATGCCGCAATACGAGCTGGCAACGGTTCATGGGATGGCCTTCGCGCCGATTTCCTGGTTAGGCAGCATTTCAGCCCAATCTGCTCTCCCGAATTCATTGAAGAAAACGACATTCGCGAACCCAAGGATCTATTGCGGGTCGAGCGGCTGGCACCCAATGACCGATTGTGGACCGCCTGGTTCGCTTCCGTGGGGATAGGCACCCCTCCGCCGCCACGGCGCGGGGTGGTGCTCGACAGCCAGGTGCAGGAAGCAAGCTCGATCATGGATGGTTTCGGCATTGCCATGCTCACTCCGTTCTATTGGCAAGCGGATCTGGCTAGCGGCAGGTTGGTACAGCCTTTTGAGCAGCTTTATCTGGCTGATAGCTGCCACTATCTCGTTCACCCCGAAGTACGGCAAGGCATACGCAAGATTGAGCGTTTTCGTGAATGGCTTCATGATGAGCTTGCGAAAGATCGCGCAATATTGCCACCTGAAGTCTGGGAAAGGTCCGCATGAAGAATCTGCCAAAATTACTTGATGTCGCCATCGTCCAGGCCGCGCCGATTCCGCTCGCCGTGAGCGACGGGATTGAAAAAGCATTGCGCCTTGCAAAGGCGGCGATTGAAGGCGGCGCGCGCCTGGTTGCCTTCGGCGAAACCTTCCTTGGCGGCTATCCGCTGTGGCTGGACGAAGCGCCAGGTGCGGCGCTGTGGGACCATCCCGGCACGCGGGCGCTGCACCGGATCCTGCTGGAGCGGGCCGTGGTCGCAAATGACGAGCGGCTGCTTTCCTTGCAGGAGTTGTGCGACGCCAGCGGCGCGGTGATCTCCATCGGTGCGCACGAACGCGTACGGCAGAGCCTCTATAACAACCAGCTGACGTTCCGACCGGGTGAGGCCCCACTCGACCACCGCAAGCTCGTCCCCACCCATGGCGAGCGGCTGGTATGGATGCGCGGCGATGGCTCGACTATGGGAGTCCACCAGGCTGAATGGGGCCGTGTCGGCAACCTGATCTGCTGGGAGCACTGGATGCCGCTGGCGCGCGCGGCCATGCACAATCTGGGCGAGAGAGTGCATGTCGCCGCGTGGCCTACAGTGCGCGAAAGCTATGCCATCGCCTCACGCCATTATGCGATGGAGGGGCGGTGTTTCGTTCTCGCGGCCGGATTGGTTCAACATCGTGATGATCTGTTCGACGGTTTGGAGCGGTGTGGCGGTGACAGTGCGGCCAGGGAACTACTCGAGGCGATTCCGGACGGCGCGCTGAACAAGGGCGGTAGCCTGATCGCCGCACCCGATGTCAGCGTGGTCGCGCAAGCTGGCGAGGGCGAGGAAATCCTCCACGCCCGGCTCGACCTCGACGAGATTGGTGAAGGGCTGGCATCGCTCGACACTGACGGCCACTACTCGCGGCCCGATGTGTTCGAGCTGAGCGTCGATATGAGGGCGAGGGACGGGGTGAATTGGCATGAAGGCGCGACCGAGGAATGACCTTCGCCGCGACCATTCTCACGCTCTACCCCGAGATGTTTCCCGGGCCGCTGGGGGTCAGCCTTGCCGGGCGCGCGCTCGAAGAGGGCAAATGGTCGTGCGAAACCGTGCAGATTCGCGATTTCGCCAGCGACAGGCACCGCACGGTCGATGATACGCCCGCGGGCGGCGGCGCGGGCATGGTGCTCAAGGCGGATGTGCTGGCGACGGCGCTCGACAGCGTGGCGGACGATCGCCCCATCGTCGCCATGACCCCCCGCGGGAAACCGATCACGCAGGCGCGCATCCGCGAGCTGGCGGCGGGGCCAGGTGTGATCCTGATCTGCGGGCGGTTCGAAGGCTTCGACGAGCGCCTGTTCGAGGCGCGGCCCGAGATCGAGCAGGTCAGCCTGGCCGATATCGTCCTCTCGGGCGGTGAGCCTGCCGCGCTGGCGATACTCGACGCTTGCATTCGCCTGCTTCCCGGCGTAATGGGCGCGGCTTCCAGCGGGGCCGAGGAATCCTTCGAAGACGGATTGCTCGAATACCCGCAATATACCCGACCTCAGCAATGGGAAGGGCGCACGATCCCCGAAGTGCTGCGATCGGGGGATCATGTGAAGATCGCCGCCTGGCGGAAACAACAGGCGGAAGATGATACTCGGTTACGCAGGCCGGACCTTTGGGAGCGCTACAGTGGCGCTCGGGCCCAGCCTGCCTCTGGCGCGCGGCGAAAGAAGAAGGACGTGGACCAGTGAACCTGATCCAGCAGATTGAAGCGGAAGAAATTGCCAAGGCAGGCAAGGACATCCCCGATTTCCGTGCGGGTGACACCGTGCGCGTGGGCGTGAAGGTTATCGAGGGCACGCGTGAGCGTATCCAGAACTTCGAAGGTGTGGTGATCGCCCGCTCCAACCGCAGCATCAACAGCAATTTCACCGTGCGCAAGATGAGCTTCGGCGAAGGCGTGGAACGCGTGTTTCCGCTCTATTCGCCGATCGTCGACAGCATCACCGTGGTTCGCCGCGGCGTGGTGCGCCGGGCCAAGCTCTATTATCTGCGCGGCCGCACCGGCAAGAGCGCACGCATCGCCGAACGCCGCGACAACGCGCCCAAGGCGTAAGGTTCGACAAAGCGACTTCGATGAGGGCGGTTCCTGCGGGAGCCGCCCTTTTCGCATGGGGTAACCTCAATTCGTCATTGCGAGCGCAAGCGAAGCAATCCAATGTCTTGCCATTGGACGCCGCGCAATCTTGCGGTTGTTCGCGATGACAAGAAAAAGAAGAGGGATCGTCCTTGAAATGCGTATGTCAGTCGTTGCTGTCGCCCTTGCTCTGGTTTGCGCCCCTGCACTCGCGGAGGAGCCGATGACCGCCGAAACCCCTAAACTCACGTTCGAGCGCGTCTTTGCTTCGCCTTCGCTCGACGGGTCGAGCCCGCGCCAGGCCAAACTTTCGCCCGACGGGCGCTGGCTGACCTTGCTGCGCAACCGCGAGACGGACCGCGAACGTTACGACCTGTGGGGTTATGACCGCGAGAGCGGCGAGTGGACGATGCTGGTGGATAGCGAAAAGTTCGGCTCGGGCCGCGACCTCTCCGAAGACGAGAAGATGCAGCGCGAACGGGCACGGGTGGGCAACCTCAAGGGCATCATCACCTACCAGTGGGCAAGCGACGGCAGCGCGGTGCTCGTTCCACTCGACGGCGATCTTTATCTGGCAAGGCTCGATGGCACTGTCACCCGGCTGACCGATACCGAGGAAAGCGAGCTCAACCCGACCTTGAGCGAAACGGGGAAATTCGTCTCGTTCGTGCGCGAGCGGCAGCTTTGGGTGGGCGAAGTCGGCGGCGCGGCAGCCCCGATTACACCGAAGGAGGGAGAGCTTATCCGTTGGGGCGAGGCTGAGTTCGTCGCGCAGGAGGAAATGGGGCGGCTGACCGGCTTCTGGTGGTCGCCCGGTGACAGGCGCATCGCGGTGCAGCGCACCGACGAGAGCCCGGTCGGCGTGGTCACCCGCGCGGCAATCGGCGCGACCGGCACCAAGGTGTTCGATCAGCGCTATCCCGCAGCCGGGACCGACAATGCGATTGTCGAACTGTTCGTGATGGACCCCGACGGAGGAAACCGGGTCAAGATCGACCTTGGCGAGAACACCGACATATACCTCGCCCGGGTCGATTGGGCACCCGATGGCAGCGCACTTTATGTCCAGCGGCAGAGCCGCGAGCAGACGAAGATCGACATGCTCAAGGTCGATCCGGCCACTGGCGCGAGCCAAGTGCTGTTCACCGAGAGCGCCGCGCGGCCCGATTATTGGGTGAACCTCTCCGACAATTACCGCTTCCTGAAGGATGGATCGTTGGTCTGGTGGAGCGAGCGCAATGGCTTCGGCCACCTCTACCGGTTTGCCCGCGGCCGCTGGACCCGACTGACCGGCGGAAAGTGGGTGGTCACAAATCTGGTTGGCATTGACGAGAAAGCTGGCCGCGTATTCCTGTCAGGTACAAGCGAAACCAATCCACTTGAACAGCAAGTCTACGCCTTCAGTCTTGGCAATCCGAGCAAGCTTGAACGCCTGACCGAGACCGGCTTCACCTATGGCGCCAGCATGGATAAGGCGGGCAAGGCATTGCTCGTCAGCCGCTCGTCGCATGATCAGCCCACGCAGAGCTGGCTGGCCGACGCAACGGGCAAACGACTGACCTGGATCGAGGAAAATGCGCTTGCCGAAGGGCATCCCTATGAGCCCTATCTCGCCAGCCACCGCGCAGCGCAGTTCGGCACGATTAAGGCGGCAGACGGAGTTACCGATCTCCATTGGAAGATGGTCACCCCGCCGCTCGAGCCGGGCAAGAAATACCCGGTGTTCTTCAACCATTACGGCGGCCCCGGTGCGCAGATGGTCACCGGCGGCTGGGATGGCGCGCTGCAACAGGCGGTGGTCGACAAAGGCTATATCTGGTTCGAGATCGACAATCGCGGATCAGCCAATCGCGGGGTCGAATTCGAACAACCGATATGGCGCGCGATGGGCGGAGTCGAAGTGGCCGACCAGAAGGCCGGGGCAGAATTCCTCAAGAGCCTCGACTTCGTCGACCCGGGCAAGATCGCGATCTATGGCTGGTCCTATGGCGGCTATATGACGCTCAAACAGCTGGAAGCTGATCCGGGGCTGTATGCGGCGGGTATTGCCGGCGCGCCGGTGACACGGTGGGAGCATTACGACACCCATTATACCGAACGCTACATGGGCGACCCGCGCGAAGTGCCCGAGGCCTATGCAACGTCGGGCGCGATTGAAGATGCAGTGAAGATCGCCGATCCGCTGCTGCTGATCCACGGCATGGCGGATGACAACGTGGTGTTCGAAAATTCCTCCGAACTTATCGCCAAGCTGCAAGGCAACAACGTTCCGTTCGAGATGATGCTCTACCCCGGCTTCACTCACCGCGTGGGCGGAGAGAAAGTTTCGCCGCATCTGTGGAACGCGATCTTCGCCTTTCTCGAACGTCACGGGGTGACGCCGCCAGAGTAGGCATTCGGGTCGAGCAGGAGTTTAGGCGCTCCAAGCCGAATTGTTTTGCAGTGCAGCGTGAATTGGCTATCGCAACGTGGTCTGTTGCGAAGGAGTAGATGAGCATGGGTTACCGGGTGGCCGTGGTCGGCGCGACCGGAAATGTCGGGCGCGAGATGATGCAGATCCTCGCCGAACGGGCATTTCCTGTTGACGAGATAGCTGCGATTGCCAGCCCCCGCTCGACCGGGACCGAGGTAGAGTTCGGCGATACCGGGCGCATTCTCAAGTGCCGCAATATCGAACATTTCGACTTTGCCGGTTGGGACATTGCGTTGTTTTCGGCAGGCGGCGGCCCGGCGAAGGAATATGCGCCCAAGGCGGCGGCTGCGGGTTGCGTGGTGATCGACAATTCATCCTATTGGCGGATGGACCCCGATGTGCCGCTGATCGTGCCCGAGGTGAACCCTGACGCGATTGCCGGTTATGTGAAGAAGAACATCATCGCCAATCCCAACTGCTCGACCGCGCAGCTGGTGGTGGCACTGAAGCCGCTGCACGACGCCGCGAAAATCAAGCGCGTGGTCGTTTCCACCTATCAGTCGGTGTCGGGCGCAGGCAAGGCGGGGATGGACGAACTGTTCGAACAAAGCCGCGCGATCTTCGTCGGCGATCCGGTGCAGGCCAGGAAGTTCACCAAGCAGATCGCCTTCAACGTCATCCCGCATATCGATGTCTTCATGGACGACGGTTCGACCAAGGAAGAATGGAAAATGGTGGTCGAGACCAAGAAGATCCTCGATCCGAAGATCAGGCTAAATGCCACCTGCGTGCGCGTTCCGGTGTTCGTCGGCCATTCCGAAGCGGTGAACATCGAATTCGAGAACGAACTTAGCGCCGAACAGGCGATGGATATCCTGCGTGAGGCACCCGGCGTGATGCTGATCGACAAGCGCGAGGACGGCGGATACGTCACCCCGATCGAATGCGTAGGCGACGGCGCGACCTACATCAGCCGCGTGCGCGAGGACCCCACGGTCGAAAACGGGCTGACGCTGTGGTGCGTTTCGGACAATCTCCGGAAGGGCGCGGCGCTCAACGCGGTGCAGATCGCCGAACTGCTGGGCCGCAAGCACCTGCAGAAGGGGTGACCTTGGGCGCGTTCGATTTCACGCACGCGCTGCTGAGGTCGCCCGCACGCTCGGTTACCGGGGGCTTGCGCGCCGGGAACCACGCGGGACCGGCATTCGAGGACGTGTCGCGCGAGCATGAGACCTATGCGGCGGCACTCGGACAGCTCGGGATGGTGGTCGAAATCCTTCCGCCGCTTGAAGCCTATCCCGACTCGATCTTTGTCGAGGACCCGGCGCTGGTATTCGGCGAAGGCGCGGTGCTGCTCAACCCAGGCGCGCCCAGTCGCGCGGGCGAGGTGGCCGAAATCGCACCCGAACTGGAGGCGCGGTTCGAGCGCGTGCTCAGGCTCTCGACCGGGTTCGTCGATGGCGGCGATGTGCTGACGACGCCCGATGAGGTCCTGATCGGGCTGTCCGCGCGCACCGACCGGACGGGTGCCGAGGCGCTGGTCGATGCGCTGGCGACTCTGGGCCGCAAGGGGCGGATCGTCGCCACGCCGCCGGGCGTGCTCCATTTCAAGACCGGCTGCGGCATGATCGACGAGGAAACCGTGGCGGTGATTGGCGCGCTCGACGATCCCGAGGTTTTCGGATCGCTGCGCCGGATCGTCATTCCCGCAGATGAGGTAGCGGGCGCGAACTTGCTGCGCGTTCGTGACAGCGTCCTCATTGGTGAAACCTTCCCACGCACCCGCGAGCTGGTCGAACGACATGGCGTCAAGACCATTGCGCTGCCGGTCAGCGAGATAGGCAAGATCGATGCCGGGCTTTCCTGCATGTCGCTGAGGTGGCAGGTGCAATAGGCCAGCACCACACTGTGACCATCGCGCGCAAGAGCGCGATGCGAAAAAGGGGGAACCGGTTTTCGCAATAAATCGCGCGACAACAAATAATTGTGAAGCAGGGTGTGATTCACAATAATCGCATCCTGCTCCAGGTGCAGGCGTGCTCCTCGCCTTGCCACGGACAGGGCTTTGACTTCAGGATCGGCGGCTTGCACCCGCGGCATGATTGCGCATCAGAAATGCAAAGGGGGCGGCGGCGATCGTCACCCACATCATCACCCAGAAATCATTGGAGTAGGCGATCATCGCAGCCTGCCGGTTCACTTCGAGATCGATCGCACCCAGCACGAAATCGCCCAGCGACTGGAAACGATCGATCGTCGAGACATCGATCATGCTGCCGCTTGCTGCGGTTACATGGCTTGCAAGGTCTCCATGCCCGATCTGGATATTTCGTCCCAGCAGAACGATCATCAGCGATATGCCTGCCGATGCGCCGATCGAACGGGCCAGGTTGAACAGGCTTGAACCGTCAGTGCGCAGGCGTGCGGGCAAGGTGGCAAAGCCGCTGACCTGCAAGGGAATGAAGACCAGGCCCATGCCCAGGCCCTGAAGCAGGCCAGATACGGTGATGTCGAACTGGTCCACAGCAAGCGACCAATGCGCCATCTGCCACAGCGAGAAGGCGCTGATTACGAACCCGCTTGCGACAATCGGTCTGGCGTCGAAACCCTTGCGCATCAGCAGCGCGGAAATCTGCATGCTGATCAACACGCCCACGCCGCGCGGCATCAGCACCATGCCGGTGTCGATCACGCCATAGCCGAACAGGTTCTGGAGCATAGGCGGCAACAGTGCCATCACTGCGAACATCACCACCCCGATCACCACCATGAACATCAGCGAAAACACGAAATTGCGATCGGCAAATAGCGTCCGGTTGAACAGCGGATTGTCGGCGGTTGCCAGATGGACCACCACCATCCAGCCGGTGCACAGCGTAAGCAGCGCATATGCCCAGATCTCGGCCGAGTCGAACCAGTCGAGCTGGCCGCCCCGGTCGAGCATCAGCTGTAGCGAGGTGAGTGCAATTGCCAGCAGAATGAAGCCGCTCATGTCGAAACGCCGCCTGGCCTGCTCGCGGTGGGGCAGGAATGCGATCAATATAGCAAGCGAGATGATACCAATCGGCAGGTTGACATAAAACACCCATCGCCAATTGGCGCTCTCAGTCAGCCACCCGCCCAGGACCGGGCCAAGAATCGGGCCGAGCATGATGCCCAATCCCCACACCGCCATGACCTGAGCGTGTCGGCTGGGCTTGGTGCTGTCGAGCATGAAGGCCTGGCTAAGCGGTGCGATGAAGGCCCCGGTAATGCCCTGCAAGGCCCGGAATACGACCATTTCCTCAAGGTTCTGTGCCATGCCGCACAGCATCGAGGTCATGATGAATCCTGCTACCGAGGCGATGAACAGCCGTCGCGCGCCGATCTGGTCGGCCAGCCATCCGGTGATCGGTAATGCCACCGCCGACGCAATGATGTAGCTCGTGAGCACCCAGGCCACACTGTCGATCGTCGCGCCCAGCGATGCCTGCATATGCGGGATAGCGACATTGGCAATCGTGGTGTCGAGCATCTGTAGCAGCGACGCCAGCATGATGCCGACTATCAGCAGCCAGTAGTTGTCCGTGTGAAGGTGGGCTTCGTCGTCGCCTGAATGCGGTATTTCTGCCGCCGCACCTGCCGCACGGCTGGCCATTTTCAGTCGTTCCGCTTGCCAGTGAACACGGTAACATCAGCCGAAAGCCCGGCGAGCAGCGGCCGGCCGGGTTTGCCCTCGATTGCGATCCGCACCGGCACGCGCTGCGTCACCTTGACCCAGTTGCCGGTGGCGTTCTGTGCCGGAAGGACGGAAAATTCGGCACCCGTTCCCGCGCCGATCGAGGCTACCCGGCCTACGAGGTCAAGATCGGGATAGGCGTCGAGCTCGATCCGTGCGCGCTGGCCCACTTTCATATGGGTGAGATCGGTTTCCTTGAAATTGGCCTCGATATAGCTCGCATCGCTCATCACCAGCGTGAGGACTGGCAGATTGGCGACAAGTTGCTGGCCCAATTGCAGCCGGTCGGCCTGCGCGATTCGTCCGGCGGCGGGTGCGCGGACTTCGGTGCGACGGAGCGCCAGCTCAGCATCGGCCATGCGTGCGCGGGCGAGCGCGATCTGCGGGTTCTCGCCCGGCACGGCAGGACCGGTCGCCAACTTGGCGCGGGCTTCGCGCTGCCGCGCTTCGGCCTGATGCAGCGATGCACGCGCCTGCGCCACCGATTGTTCGGCAGCCTCGTAATCGGCCTTGGTGCTGAAGCCGCTTTCGCGCAGCGCGGCGACCCGGTCAAAGCGCGCCTGCGCAAAGCCGATATCCTCGCGCGCGGCGGCAATATCGACGCCGGTCATATCGCTCGAATTGGCGAGCGCGATCACGTTGGCCTGCGCGCCCGCGAGGTCAGCCTGAGCCTGCGCCAACGCGATGCGGTAGGGTTCGGGATCGATGCGGAACAGGAGTTGGCCCGCAGCAACCTCGTCGCCTTCGCCGACAAATATCTCGACGATCTGACCGCCCACCTCGCCGCTGACGGTGACCATGTCCTGCTGGACATAGGAATTGTCGGTCGAAACCTTGCCCGCCAGGCTCAGCCAATACAGGCCGGCCGCGACGAGCAGCAGCAGCGGTACCGAAAACATCAGCGCCAATCGCCACCAGTTGCGTTGCTTCGGTTGCGCGGTCACGGCAAGCGTAGCCGCCTCGATCGGGGAATCGATATCAGCCATCGATCAGCTCCCTGCTGCGCGCCTTGACGAGATTGTCGCCGATCCGGTCATTCAGCATTTCGAGCGTCTGGCGTTCGGTTGCATCCATACCTGAGAGGACTTCCTCCATCATCTCGTCAAGCGTTTCACGCAGCGTTTGAACGATCCTGCGGCTCTTGGCGGTCAGATGCAGGATTCGCGCGCGCCGGTCATCAGGATCGGCGCGACGTTCGAGCCATGCGGCTTCCTCCATGCGGTCAACGATGCGGGTGAGGGTGATCGGCTCGATTTCCAACCGATCGGCATAGAATGCCTGATTCTCTCCGGGAAAATGATCGAGCGACAGCAGCAGCCGCGCCTGCGCTGCGGTAAGGCCATGCTGGCGCACGCGCTCGTCGAATAGACGGCGTAGCAGCCGCGAATTGTCCGACATGCGATAGGCGAGTTCGGAAACCATGCGTGCACATATAATAAGTGTGCTTAGTATATGCAAGCGGGACTGGCAGCGCGACGCTTTCGGCGATAGGGTGCGCGCCATGACCCTGACCGCAGACCTCTTTTTCAGCTTCCGCTCGCCTTACAGCTATCTCGCGGTGGGGCGCTATCGGGCCATGACCGAGGAATACGACCTCGATATCGCGCTGCGCCCGGTCTATCCGCTAGCGGTGCGTCAGCCCGATTTTTTCGAGCGCAACCATCCCAACTGGCTGGGTTACACCATGCGCGACGTGATCCGCGTGGCGCAGTTTCATGGCATCCCGTTCGGCGCGCCGCGCCCCGATCCGATCATCCAGAACATGATGACGCGCGAGATCGCGGCCGTTCAACCGAACATCAGGCGGATCACGCGGCTGGGTCAGGCAGCGGCGCGGCGCGGCAAAGGGCTGGCGTTTGCGGCAGAGGCGGCGGCGCTGATCTGGGGCGGAGCCGAAGGGTGGAACGAGGGCGAGCATCTCGCCGGAGCAGCGGCACGCGCTGGGCTCGACCTCGCTGAGCTTGACGCCGAGGTTTCGACTCAGCCGGAGGAACTGGATACCGAAATCGCCGCAAATCAGGATGCACTCGAAGCGGCAGGGCACTGGGGCGTGCCGACGCTGGTGGTCGATGGCGAGCCATTCTTCGGGCAGGACCGGATCGACATGGTCAAATGGCGGATGGGACAGAAGGGGCTGGCTCTACGACAGGAGGCGTGATGAAGGGCGAACTAACCGGCGGTTGCCTGTGCGGCAGTGTGCAATACACCTTGAGAAAAGGGTTCCGGATGAACCCCTATGCGTGCCATTGCACTGATTGCCAGAGCCGCACTGGGTCTGCTTTCAGCGAACACATGCTTTTCATGCTTGCTGACCTTTCCATAACCGGAGAACTCGACATGGGCGAATACGACCAGCCGAGTGGTGCGCATTCGCGGATCTTCGGTTGCGCAAGGTGCAAGGCACGCATCTATGCCACCAACGACAGCCGGGAAGGAATGGCGAGCCTGCGTTGCGGAACGCTTGCCAATAGCGCATCCTTCGTTCCTGCAGGCCACGTCTGGGTGAAGAGCAAACAGCCCTGGATTGGCTTGCCGGATGACGCGATGGTGATGGACGAACAGCCGCGCAGCCCGCAGGAATGGATGGAGTTTGTCGGGATAGCATGACCGAGAAGATCGAAAAATCCGGCGGATGCCAGTGCGGGCGAGTGCGCTATCGCGCGCTAATCAGCGGAGATGACGCCTACTATTGCCATTGCAGGATGTGCCAGAAGGCCACTGGCGGAATCGCGGCGGCGTTTGTTCAGGTCGAGCCAGCCGATGTGACCTGGCTAAGCGAACCCGACTGGTACCAAAGTTCGCCGATCGCACGGCGGCCGTTCTGCTCGCATTGCGGCACTCCATTAGGATTTGCCTGGGCCGACGGGCAGGGCGACATGGACCTGACCGTGGGTAGTTTCGACGATCCATCGACTTTCAGGCCGGTGGCGCACGCCGGATGTGAATCCATGCATGAGGCATGGCTCGATACCAGTCACCTGCCGCGCCAGCGCAGCGACGAAACGCAGAGTATAGCAAAACGCTGGAAGGCCGTCGGGCTTGAGGTTCCCGAGTGACGACTGAGCAATTCGAGAGTTTCGACGGCACCCGACTTGCCATCCACCGCATCGGAGCGGGCAAGCCTGTGCTGCTGCTCCACGGACTGTTTTCCAGCGCGCAGATGAACTGGATCAAGTGGGGTCATGCCGATTTGCTGGCCGGAGCGGGATTCGAGGCGATCATGCTCGATTTCCGCGTCCATGGGCACAGCGAGGCGCCGACCGATCCGGCGAAATATCCAAGGGACGTGCTGGTGCGCGATGCCGCAGCGCTGGTCGATAACCTCGGGCTCGATCATTACGACCTTGGCGGCTTCTCGCTCGGCGCGCGCACCGCACTTCATGCGGTCGCCAATGGAGTGCTCGCGCCGCAAAGGCTGGTGGTGGGCGGGATGGGCGTGGCGGGGCTGGCACAGTGGCAGAAGCGCGCCGCCTTCTTCAAGCGGGTGATCGACGAATTCGACACCATCATGCGTGACGATCCGGCCTGGCTTTCGCGCCAGTTCCTCAAGTCGCAGGGCGTTGACCGGGTTGCGGCGCGGCTGTTGCTCGATGCAATGAGCGATCTCGATCCCGCGCTCCTCGCCAATGTCATGATGCCCACGCTGGTGGTCTGCGGTGCACAGGACGAAGACAACGGATCGGCGCGCGATCTTGCCGATCTGCTGCCCGACGCGACCTATGAAGAGGTGCCCGGAAATCACCTGATGAGCGCCACGCGGCCCGAAATGGGCGAGGCGATCGTGCGCTTTCTCGCGTCTTGATTTCACCCGGCTTGGCGTTCAAACCCGTCGCAATCGAAACCATCTGGACTTGAGAGGATCCGTCAAGGATGAAATTCGCCCCCCTGTCGCTTGCCGTCGCACTCGCCGCGCCGCTGGCCGCGTGCGCCACCGTTCCGCTCGCTGAAGTCGCCGTCGTGCCTGCACCTACCGCGGTTGCCGACCCATATCCGCTGACGCCCGAAGGGGCAGCCGCCTGGGTTGCGATGGTCGAGAAGGACCTTGGCGATTTCACGGTTGAATACAGCCATGTCTCGTGGATCAACGCGACCTATATCACGCATGACAGCGACACGCTGGCGGCGAAATATGGCGCGATCGCAACCGAGAAGAGCGTTGCCTATGCAAGCGAAGCTGCGAAATATGCGAGCGTCGTAGGGCTTGATCCGGTGGTGGCGCGCAAGCTCGATATCCTCAGGAACGGCATCGTCATGCCAGCGCCTGCGCGCGAGGGTGCGGCGGCTGAATTGTCCGAAATCGCCACACGTCTGGGTTCGGCCTATGGCAAGGGCAAGGGCACGCTCAATGGCGAGCCGATCAATGGCTCCGATATCGAAGCCGAAATGGGCAATCTCGACCGCTCCCCGGCCGAATATGCCGAGATGTGGACCAGCTGGCACGACAATGTCGGCGCGCCGATGAAGGATGATTACGCGCGCATGACGGCAATCGCCAACCAGGGCGCGAAGGAGTTGGGCTTTGCCGATCTGGGCGCGATGTGGCGTTCGAACTACGACATGGACCCTGACCAGTTTGCGGCCGAGACCGAACGCATGTGGCAGGAGGTCAAGCCGCTCTATGTCGCTCTCCACACATATGTCCGCACTCGGCTCAACGAAAAGCATGGCGATGCGGTGCAGCCTGCCACGGGCCCGATCCGCGCCGATTTGCTGGGCAATATGTGGGCACAGGAATGGGGTAATGTCTATCCGCTGGTCGCGCCCGAAGGCGCAGGCGACATCGGCTATGACCTGACCGATCTGATCGTCGACAAAGGCCTTAGCGAAACCGATATGGTCCGAGCGGGCGAACAGTTCTTCTCCTCGCTCGGTTTCGAACAATTGCCCGCAACATTCTGGGAACGCAGCCTGTTCGTGAAGCCCGCCGACCGCGAGGTGGTATGCCACGCATCGGCTTGGGACATCGACAATGTCGACGATCTCAGGATCAAGATGTGCATCAAGCGCAATGGTGACGACTTCAAGGTCATCCACCACGAGCTGGGCCACAACTACTACCAGCGCGCCTACAACAAACAAGATTACCTCCACCTCAACGGTGCCAATGACGGTTTTCACGAGGCGATCGGCGACATGATCGCACTATCGATCACGCCCGAATACCTTGTCCAGATCGGCATGCTCGATCCCACGGACGTGCCCAGCGCCGACAAGGACATCGGCCTCCTGCTTCGCGAGGCGATGGACAAGGTTGCCTTCCTGCCGTTTGGTCTGCTGGTGGATCGTTATCGCTGGAGCCTGTTCGACGGATCAGTCGCGCCCGCCGACTATAACGAGGCATGGACCGCGCTGCGTTACCAGTATCAGGGCATCGTTCCGCCGGTTCTACGCGGGCCGGACTCATTCGATCCGGGCGCGAAATACCATGTTCCCGGCAATGTCCCCTACACGCGCTATTTCCTTGCGCGGATCCTGCAGTTCCAGTTTTTCAAGGCGGCCTGCGACCAGGCGGGGTGGAAGGGGCCACTGCACCGCTGCTCGTTCTATGGCAATGAAGCGGTGGGCAAGAACCTTAATGCCATGCTCGAAATGGGTGCATCGAAGCCCTGGCCTAACGCGCTCGAGGCCTTTACAGGCGAGCGGCAGATGAGCGGCAAGGCCATGGTCGAATACTTCGCCCCGCTTATGGCCTGGCTGGAGGAGCAGAACAAGGGCAAGCCGCAGGGATGGTAAGCGCGCGCCGCGCAAAGCGACTTCCTCATGTGGGATGGCGCGAGATGGTGCGACTGCCCGCCTTTGGCGATGCGCCGATCATGGCCAAGGTGGATACTGGCGCGTTCACTTCCGCGCTCCATGCCACCGGGATCGAGCATTTCAACCGCGACCAGACGCCATGGGCCCGGTTTGTGCTCGATCTGGGAGAAGGGGGCGGTCACGGCCCGACGTGCGAGGCCCCGGTCGTCGACCGGCGCGCCATCACCAGTTCCAACGGGGTGACCGAAGAACGATGCATTATCGCGACACAGATCGTGATCGGAGATCAGACGATCGATACGCAATTCAGCCTGGCAGACCGGTCTGACATGAAATTTCCCATTCTGATTGGCAGGACCGCGATTAAAGGAAGGTTTCTGGTCGATTCGGACCAGTCTTTCCTCCAATCCAGGCGCGAGAGCATGGCCGCAAGCGCAGACAAGGACACACGCCGATGAAGATCGCCATGCTTGCGCGCAATGCGAGCCTCTATTCGCACCAGCGCCTGGCCGAAGCTGCAAGAGCGCGCGGCCACGAGATCGACGTGCTCAACACGTTGCGCTGCACGGTCAATATCGCCAGTCACCGGCCTACGGTGAGCTACAATGGGCAGACGCTGCGTGGCTATGATGCGATCATCCCACGCATCGGCGCCTCGATCACGCATTACGGCCTCGCGATCCTGCGCCAGTTCGAGATGGCAGGGGTGTGGTCGCTCAACGAAAGCGTCGCCATCGGGCGCAGCCGCGACAAGCTGCGAAGCATGCAGATCCTGGCCAAGCACGGGATCGGCCTGCCGCTGACGGCTTATGCCAACGATCCGAAGCAGGCGGAGGAACTGATCCGGGCGGTCAATGGCCCGCCTGTGGTGATCAAGCTGCTCGAAGGAACGCAGGGGATCGGCGTGGTGCTGGCCGAAACGATGTCGAGCGCCAAATCTGTGGTCGAGGCGTTTCGCGGGGCCAACGTCAACATTCTGGTGCAGGAATTCATCAAGGAGGCAGGCGGAACCGATATTCGCGCGCTGGTGGTGGGCGGCAAGGTGGTCGCCGCGATGAAGCGCACCGGATCGCCCGACGAGTTCCGCTCCAACCTGCACCGCGGAGGCAGCGCCGAACTGGTCAGGATCACGCCCGAGGAGCGCGCCACGGCGGTGCGCGCCGCCAAGAGAATGGGGCTCAACGTCTGCGGGGTCGATATGCTGCGAAGCAACCATGGGCCGGTGATCATGGAGATAAATTCATCACCCGGGCTCGAAGGGATCGAGGTTGCGACCGGCAAGGATGTGGCCGGACTGATCATCAAATTCATTGAAGAGAATGCGAAAACCGGCAAGACTGGCACCAAGGGGAAGGGATAGGCCCATCTTCGCAGTTGGGGACGTGCAGATGAAGAAGGCAGTGATCGTGGCGGTTCTGGCCATGCAGGCAGCAGGCGTTCAGGCGGCAGCACCCGCAGCTACAGTAAGCGCGGCCGATCCCGGCGCGATTGTCGAGGCGCTCGATTTCGCCGGCTACAAGGCCACCATTGCCACCGACGACCTGGGTGATCCCATGATCTCGACCGAATTGAACGGATGGCCCACCACCATCTATTTCTACGGCTGCGACGAGACGACGCATCAGGGCTGCGATGCCTTGCGGCTCGAGGCAGGTTTCGACCGGGCCAAGCCGTGGAACGGCGAAGAGGCGATGAAGATTTCCGAGAAATTCCGGTTTGCCGCCACTTATCTCGACAAGGATGGCGATCCCTGGGTGGCCTGGGATATCCTCACCGGTGACGGCATACCCACCAAGGTTTTCCTGAGGGCGATGCGCGAATTCGGCTCGACACTCGAAAGTGTTTCCGAAATCGCCTTTGCCGAAGAAAACGCTGCCGAGGAAAGCGCAGTCGAGGAAGAAGCAGCGCCGCAATAGGGCCGCAATAGGGCGGTTTGTGCGCGCGCCCTAGCGGAACGGCGGTTCGTTGAAGGCGCGCAGCTTGCGGCTGTGAAGCCGGTCGCCCTCGTCGCGGAGCCGCTTGCAGGCGACGATGCCCATCTGCAGGTGTGCGGCAATCGCCTCTTCATAGAACTTGTTGGCCTGGCCCGGCAGCTTGATCTCGCCATGCAGCGGCTTGTCGCTGACGCATAGCAATGTGCCATAGGGTACGCGGAAACGGTATCCCTGCGCGGCGATGGTGGCGCTTTCCATCTCGATGGCGATCGCGCGGCTTTGCGAGAAGCGTTTGGCCGAGCTCGAATAGAGCAGTTCCCAGTTGCGATCGTCGGTGGTGACGACTGTGCCGGTGCGCATGCGCTGCTTGAGATTTGCCCCCTGCGTGCCCGACACCACTTCTGCCGCACCGGCGAGCGCCTGCTGGACCTCGGCGATGGGGGGGATGGGAATTTCGGGCGGCAGCACGCTGTCGAGCACATGATCGTCGCGCAAATAGGCGTGCGCGAGCACGAAATCGCCGATCTTCTGCGTCGAGCGCAGGCCGCCGCAATGGCCGATCATCAGCCACGCATGCGGGCGCAGCACCGCAATGTGATCGCAGATCGTCTTGGCGTTGGAGGGGCCGACCCCGATATTGACCAGAGTGATCCCGCAGCGATCGCCACGGATCAGGTGATAGGCGGGCATCTGGTGGCGGCGCCAGGCGGTGTCCGACAGCTGTTCGCGCGCATTGGCGCTGCGCTCGCGGATATTGAGCCCGCCCGCCCCGGTCAGCGCGATATAGCCATCGCTGCCGATCTGATGCGCCGCCCAGTCAACGAATTCATCGACATAGCGGTGATAGTTGGTGAACAGTACGAAGTGCTGGAAATCCTCGGTCCGCGTGCCGGTGTAGTGCGCGAGACGCGCCAGCGAATAATCGGTGCGCAGTCCGTCGAACAACGCCAGCGGCAGATCGGACTCCGGAAAATCGAAGTCATAGCCATCTGCCAGTTCGTCACCAATCAGTGCGAGATCGGTTGCCGGGAAATGGCGGGCAATATCCTGCGCGGCAAGCCCGGCCATGGCCGCGCCATGATCGCCATCGAGCACATAGGGAAAAGGAATCTCCTGCCGCGAAGAAGTAACCTCGAAGCGCACCTCATAGTCGCGCGCGATCATTTCCAGCTGATCCTTGAGATAGCCGGAAAAGAGCGCGGGGCGCGTGATGGTGGTCGAATATGTTCCGGGCTTCTCCAGGCGGCCGAAGGCGCGCGAACGGTCGCTCGGCTCACCCTTGCCTTCGAAATGGATGCTCAACTGCGGATAGGCATAGCTGCCATCCTCGCGCTTGCGCACGGGAGGGACGGTGCCCGTAGTGGCAAAAGCGATGACATCGGCCCGTAATGTGGCGACCGCCGTGTCGTGAATTTCCTGCAATTGGGTAATGATGTTTTCGACCAGTTCCATCAGTTCACGCTACTCCACATTATTGTTTTTTCAAATATCGCCGTGACCGCGTCATTACGCCGCTTACAAAAAAGGCGCGACCTTTCGGCCGCGCCCTCTGTTATTCGGGAGAGGAAAGGGCCGGTCAGGCCGCGTCCTCTGCATCGCTGGGCTTGTCCAGCATATCGGCAGGTATTTCGCCCGGCTCCAGCGTCGGGTCGATCACTTCCTGGAAGCCTTCGCCGGCGCTGGCAGCATGTTCTTCTTCGAATATCTGCGCCAGCACGTCCACACCCTTGCTCTGCAACTCGGCCTCGTCATCGCTGCGCGCGACATTGGCCGTGACGGTAACGCGCACTTCAGGGTGCAGGGCGATAGTCACAGTGTGGACGCCCAGCATCTTGATCGGGCTGCCCATGATCACCTGGCGCTTGTCGATTTCGTGGCCCTGTTCGGCAAGGCCCGCGACGATATCGCGGACATTGACCGAACCGTAAAGGTGTCCGGCGTTCGACGAAGCGCGGATCAGAACGACCTGCGCGCCATCGAGCTTCTTGCCCAGCTTTTCGGCCTCGGTGCGCTTTTCAGCGTTCTCGGCTTCGAGCCGCTCGCGGCTGGATTCGAATACCTTGCGGTTCGCGTCGTTGGCACGCAGCGCCTTCTTCTGCGGAAGCAGAAAATTGCGGGCATAGCCATCGCGAACTTTCACGACATCGCCGATCGTGCCGAGCTTTTCGATCCGTTCGAGGAGGATGATTTCCATGGTCTCTGGTTCCTCTTACTTCACGAGATATGGCAGCAGGCCGATGTGGCGT